>JACPIY010000080.1 GCA_016187835.1 Deltaproteobacteria bacterium
CAGGAATGTCTGACCTACCTTGTATGTATTGGAAAGAATGGCAAAAAATTCAGGATTAATATTAGGCTTCCTTCCCACTGTCCCTTCTTTATGACTAAAAAGGTCTTTTTTGTCTGTGTCGGGGTAGAGGTAGAGGGGAAAAAGATAATTCGACTCACGGGATGCTGAGGAAATAGCAACATCAACAGCAATGTCCTGAGAAACAAAAGCATGATGCCACTTATTCCCTCTCCTTGGCAAAAGCAAACCCATATTCTCTTGTAACATATGAAGCATTAATTCGGTGCGAGGTCTATCAATTAGCAGATGAGAGTAATAGACATTTCTAATATCAAATGGTCGATATAGGATTTTCTTAAAATAGAATTCCCAATTATCATCTCTTTTTAATTCTTTTCTGACTTCAGACAATTTCTTATCCCCAATTCCCTCTTTAAGATCGTATGTATTCATAATTATCTCATCTAGTATTGTAAGATTTCTGAGCATTTGTACTCTTCTTCTTAAAACATCTTCATTAAAGTCAATAACAAAGTTATCGCGATGTGTTTGAATACCTAAACAATTTAAATTGAAAATCTCTTTGATTGCTTTATAGCATTCATAATGCTTATAAAGTCCTTCATCTCTTGGAACAAAAAGATAAAACTCAGATTTTGGTGATAAGTTTTGCCATTTTGTTGTTTTTATACCATTATTTTCAAGCCAATCGTACTTCTTTTCTCTTAATCCCCAAATTTCTGAATGACCCATATTGCACCTTTTAATTTCACCTTTCTTTTTTATGAAAAGAGCAATAGCTACTCCTTGCCTTATATCAAAAACATTCTCGTCCTTTGAACCATCAGGACATTTTTCTTTCTTCAAACTGTTTCCGTACAAATCCAAGATATATATCTCATTAAAACTCTTCATAAGAGACTGCCGCATTCCTCTAAATGTCGGATTATCGAGGTAGCTGTGATTAGTGATGAATCCTAGAACCCCTTCGCCCTCTTGGTCAATTTTCCACTGTGCAAATCTTATGAATTTCACATAGTCATCCTGGAGCCATTTAGGATTTTTTTCACCAAGCGGTTTACCATCAATTTTATAGTATCCCTCATCTTCTCTACCACCAGGCATTCTATAACCCTTTTTGAGCAAATCATCTATCCATTCCCCTTTATTGGCAGAATGTCCAGAATAGGGAGGATTGCCAAGAATAACTAAGATCGGTGTTTCCTTCTTAACCTTCCCAGCTAGATGGGATTCTTCAGAAAGGGACGCCATGCCCGGGAGTTCGGTTTGGGCGAGCTCTTCCATCTCCAAAGTGTTAGTGAGATAAAGCTTGAATCTGTCATCTTCTTGGAGTTTGTAGCCAAGTTCCTCTAAGAGAAAAGACATTTTCAGATGTCCAACTGCGTAGGGCGCCATCATAAGCTCAAAGGCATAGAAATTCTTGAGGATATGCTCTTTAATAAAATTCTGCTTCCCGCCTTCACCATATTTGGAGACAAATTCATCCACAGCAAGTTTTGCCGCCTCGGCTAGAAATGTAAGCGTTCCTGCAGCAGGGTCTAGAACGGTAACTGAACCACTGGCAAAACCATCCGCCTTGCCAAACTTCTCCTTGAGAATTATATGAAGCGACCTGACAATGTACAAAACCACAGCCTCAGGCGTGTAATAGACTCCTCTTTTTTCCCTTGTTTTGGGATCGTATTCAGTCAGAAATGTCTCATAGAAATGGACTATTGGGTCTTTCCCTTTGCCTTCATGAAAATATTGATGAAGTATATTTTTTACATCGGTAACTGCTAAGACCTCCGAAATATCATCAATAATCCACTCCATTTGCTGAGAAAGATCTCCAAGGGAAATGAACTTGAACACATCTCTTAAAATTCCAATCGTTCTTGGAATCCTGTCGTATGCGAGTTTTCTATTAAAGCCGTTTTCAGAACGTGTTCGGGCTGCGAAAAGTCCGTAGGTTATTGTTTGAGAGTAAAGATCGGCAAAGTCTTCTTTTGAAAGGCCGCTTATCAGATATTTCCTGAATGCCTCATAGAAACCATGTAGAACAGATGCTTTTTCCCTTCCTTCTTTGTCAGGCAGGAATGCCTGACCTACCGATTCATTTTCGGTAGGTCAGACAGATACCGATTTTAATTCTTCTGTAACAACCTCATCTTTTAAAAACCGGGTTCTCTTTGCTAACTCTATTGCAAGTGATTTGGCATCATAGACTTTTGGTAGGGAAAAGGAAAAGAATTTGTCCAGCAAATTAAGAAATCCAGCTTCTTTTTCAGCAGGAGGAACCGTTTTAAGTTTATGAACAACATAAGGTCTGGCAATTGCAACTTTTTCTATTAAAGTAGCATGTCGGTAAAGTCTGAATTCAAAAAAATTGGTAAGTATAAGATTTGGGAAAGTGTGCAGATAGCGCTTTAGCTGTTCTGTCGTTTCTATTTGGTCTAAATATTCAACCGTTGGAGCCTTGGCTTCGATATAGCCAACGATGTGCTGATTACCATCCCAGATCCTAAAATCGGGATTGCCTGCTTCAGTTTTCTCTGGGAGTGTGGTTATGTGGATATTCTTTATGCTCTTTGATTCCGAATACTCCTTTAACAAATGCTCAAGAGCAGAATAGTAGCTTTCTTCCCTCGCATCACCTTGATTGGCAACCTCAAATATTTGTTTCAAATACGATTTTATCATTCTCCAAATATCCGCCTACGGTGTTCTTCATATATATCTTTTGGAATCATTCTTAACGCCCCCCAAAGCAATAATGGAACAATGACAACATCGTCCAATTGTCCAATCACTGGTATAAAATCAGGAATAAGGTCAAACGGCAGAAAAGTGTACCCTATCGCAGACCAAAGCAACCATTTTGCTACTCTTGGAACCCTGGGATCAGCGTACAACGAACGGTAAAACTCAATGTGTTGTTTTATGAATAACCCCTTGCCGACGATTCTCTTAAGCATCTGGTCTGCACCAATTATCAAACAATAAGCGCTACTTTTCAACAGTTTTATTTAACGTGGCAAGAAAACTGGATTATCATTGTTGGCATTGTTGGTAGAACATGCCTTTCCTTCAGTAGAATCGGTAGAACAGACATTCCTGTCTGTTACCTCTTCTTTTCAGACGGGAAGTCGTGACCCGCTTAGTTAGGCAATTTTAATCCAGTTCGTGTTCCTCAAGGAATTTTTCAGCGTCCATTGCTGCCTTGCATCCTGAGCCAGCGGCTGTTATGGCTTGACGGTACCTGGTATCGTGTACATCCCCTGCAGCAAAAACTCCGGGGACACTGGTGAAACTTGTATTACCTTTTGTAACTACGTATCCCTTCTCATCTAATTCAACCTGTCCCTCAAATATCCTTGTGTTAGGCGTGTGTCCAATAGCCACAAAAACACCCTGACACTCTTTCTCCCAAATCTCCCCTGTATTTAGATTTCTGATTTTAACTCCGGTTACTCCCCCCTCCTTAGTGCCCAGGATTTCTTGAACCGCAGAATTCCAGATGAAATTCATCTTTTCGTTTTTAAATGCTCTATCTTGCATAATCTTTGATGCTCTTAGCTTATCTCTTCGGTGAACTATATTTACTTTTGAAGCAAACTTTGTAAGAAACGTCCCCTCTTCCATCGCGCTGTCGCCACCACCTACAACAACCAACTCTTTATCTTTAAAGAAGAATCCATCACACGTGGCACAGGTAGAAACCCCGTGTCCAATTAACCTTCTCTCGGACTCAATCCCAAGAAGCTTGGCAGACGCCCCGGAAGCGATTATCAAGGTTTCTGCCTTTAAAGCGATCTCTCCCGCAATTACACTGAACGGTCTCTTTGAAAGATCCACGGAAGTTACTTCGCCAAAAACAAACTTCGCTCCAAATCTTTCTGCCTGCTTTTTCATCGTATCCATCAATTCAGGCCCCATAACGCCTTCTGGAAACCCGGGGAAATTTTCGACCAGAGTGGTTAGGCTAAGTTGCCCCCCAGGCTCTATTCCTTCAAAAGCGATGGGTTCCAGGTTTGCCCTTGCGGCATATAGAGCCGCCGTATAGCCTGCGCATCCCGAACCAATTATTACAACTTTATATTCTTCTTTTAAATCTTTAGTAGTAGTCATATCCGCCCCTTTTCAGTTAATTCTATTCTATACTACATTCAGAAAAACGATTTTCAAGTTAAGGGTTTTGTAATAGTCGTCAATTAACGTGGGTTCGGAGTAAGAGTCTAATGTGCGAGTATAATTGTAGAGGAAACCTTAGAATCTGAAGTACTATGAGGAGACACGATGAAACCTTGCTAGACCCCACATTCCCATCAAGAGGGACGGATTTGTAGGGATCATCAGGTTTCCTTATTTGTCATACCCAGATATTGGTGTCAGACAAAAATGTCTGACCCACCAGACATTGGACATTCTTGACACATGAGATATTTTTTTGAATTTATCTCACGTGCCTTGTCTGTTATTTACGTGCATTACAGGAAAATGGAGAACTGAAGCACTTCACTACACTTAATTTCCAACATTGAAGGTTTTATCAAACTCGGACTAATTCCAGAATGGTTTCACTCTTTCAAATCTTTATTCTCAAAAAGCTTGAATATCTCTGAGTCGGTTGAAAAGACCCCTGTTGTCTTCCCACCGAGGGATTTGTCGTAAGTCTCCAGGGTTCTTAAAAACGAATAAAAATCCGGGTCTTTGTTGTATGCTTCTCCATAGATTTTTATCGCCTCGGCGTCGCCTTCTCCTTTTATTATCTGAGCTTGCTTATAAGACTCTGATATTATTATTCTACTTTCCTTGTCGGCTTCCGCTCTTATCCTTGTCGCTTCGCTCTCACCCTCCGACCTGTACTTCTTTGCCTGTCTTTCTCTCTCAGCTACCATCCTCTGAAACACCGACTGTTCGTTTTCCTTGGGCAAATCAGCCCTTTTTATTCTGACATCCACTATCTCTATTCCGTATTCTTTGGCTTTTTCGTTGCATTTAACTGTTACTTTCTTCATTATGCTTTCTCTCTGCTCGGCAATCACATCACTCTGGTCATGGCTTGCAGTCTCAACCCTTAGTTCCGAGTACACTATGTCATCAATCCTTGTCTGTGCCCCGCTTTCATTCTTAACGGTTTGTAAAAATTTAATCGGGTCGCCGATTCTCCATCTTGCATAGTTATCGAGTATGAGAGTTTTTTTATCTTTAGTTATAATCTCTCTTGGCTGTGCATCGTATTGAAGGAGTCTTTTCTCGAACTTAGTAATGCTTTGATATGGCCAGGGCCATTTGAAATGTAGTCCCGCATCTTTTAGGACTTTTACAGGATTCACCCCCCACTCAAGCACTACCGCCTGCTCCGTTTCATCCACCGTATAGAGTGGCTTAAATACGAATATACCTATCAATATGATAATGATAACCAGTAGTAAGGTTTTAACTCTTCCCAGCATTATTTAGACCTTATTTCTTCTAATTCCTTTAAAATCTCTTCAGAGTTTTTTCCTCTAAGCTCAAGCAGGTTCAAAGAAGAGCTATTCTTTGAGTCTATAATGAATTTATCCATGCCGGATAGAACCGACTCCATAGTTTCAAGGTAAAGTCTTTTTCGTGTAACGTCTTCTGCTTTCTTGCTTTCTTCAAGTACTTTTAGGAATCTATCCGCTTCGCCTTCAGCCCGATTTATTTTCTCCGTCTTATAAGCCCCGGCTTCGTTCAAAAGCTTTTGAGCCTCTCCCTGTGCCCTTGGTATTATCTGGTTTCTATAAGCTTCTGCCTGGTTGATGAATTTATCTTTGTCCTCTTTCGCACTAGCAACGTCTTTAAATGCTCCTATAACGGGTTTGGGTGGCTGAACATCCTGGAGCTGAACCGCGACTATGTATATACCAACTCTATAGCTATCCATTATCTCCTGGAGAAGATTCCTTACTTCTTCCTGAATCTCCGCCTTACCCACAGTCAAGACGTAGTCAATTTCTTTGTCGCCCACGACCTGTCTTTTTGCAGCCTCCGCTGCATCTCGTAGAACAATCTCAACATCTTTAGCATTAAATAGATACTCTTCGGGATTTTTAATTCTATACTGAACTATGAATTCAGAGCTAACTATATTTAAGTCCCCGGTGAGCATCAAAGATTCTTCGGGAACCTCTCTATATCTTGCCGGAGGTCCGGGGTCAATTGTTCTAAAACCTATTTCTATTCTTTTTACCTGTGTTACTTTGGGTTTTTGAACCTCTTCAATCGGCCAGGGAAGTTTAAAGTGAATACCTGGCTTGTCAGTTCTACTGTACTTTCCGAAACGTTTTACCACACCCTGTTCATCGGCTTCTACAATGTAAAAACTGGAGCTTAGAATCCAGGCTCCTAAGATTATGTAAATTATAATGCTTTGGATAAAACTTCCCCATGATCTCGTTGTCCCTACTTCATCACCGCCACCATTTACAGCCCTAATTTTTCTGAATTTTCTGAATAAGCTCATATTCTCTTGCTTTCAATCATAATCTTACTCTAATACTTTCTGAAGAGAGATGACCATAATAAGGATCGGTTGAGTTTGTATTCTTGCATAATCTCAACTGCCAATACAGTCAAAAGCAGTTTATCAGTGTCTTATTCATACACTATAATTCATCTCTTTGTCAAGGCTAATGGGTGACCCCTCATCAAGCCTTGGTCGTAAATTTTGTTAAACTTTTATAAGTCAGAGATTTAAAGTTATAATTTTCTTAGTCTCTTCTATTGAGGAAAACCGTTATGAAAAAAGCGCCGCTTTATGATATGCACTCTCAGCAAGGAGCCATTTTTGATGATTACTCCGGATGGCTAATGCCAAAAAGCTTCGGCAACCGATTAGAAGAGTACCTGGCAATAAGAAATAACGTGGGTATCGTTGACCTATCGCACCGAGGCAAGCTGCGACTGAGCGGTAGAGAACATATAAAATTCCTCCAGGGTATGTTGACAAACGACATAAATAAGCTGGAAGAAGGAACAGGGTTGTATACTACCCTTCTCACAGTTAAGGGAAGAATAATCTCGGATATGAGAGTGTTTCGAGATAGCGAATCTGTACTACTTGATTTGGAGCCGGGTCTCAATGAAAAAATTAGAGAGCTCTTAATTAAGTTCAGGCTATCCTATAGAGCAAATATAGAAGACATAACTGAAACCGTTGCTCTAGTCTCAGTCCACGGTTCAGATTCAAAAAAACTGCTTCAAAAGACTTTGACAGAAGAAATCCCCGAACTAAACGAATATAGCTTTCTCAAAAGAGAGATAAATGGCTTTCAGGTGACTATAACAAGAATAAACCGCACAGGAGAAGAAGGCTATGATATTTATATCCCGTCCAAGGCAGTCGAAACACTATGGAAATCCCTAATAGAAAATGGAGAGGAATTCCATTTAAAACAAGTCGGTCTTGATACTATGGAAACTCTAAGAATTGAAGCCGCAATCCCCAGGTACGGTGTGGATATGGATGAAAACACAATCCCGATTGAAGCCGGACTTTGGCATGCTCTCAGCTTTGAGAAGGGATGCTACGTAGGACAGGAGGTAATTGCTCGTATTAAATGGAGAGGGCATGTAAACCGGCATCTTGTTGGGTTCGAGTTTGAAGAAGAAGATTTGCCGGTATCAGGAGATAAGATCATTCATGATGAGCGGGAGGTTGGATACATAACAAGTAGCACATTTTCCCCTGCTCTCAAAAAAGCAATAGCTCTCGGATATATAAAAAGAGAATTCATAGAGCCGGGAACGAAAGTTTCTATAAAGATAAGAGAAGAAAAAATCCAATCGGCACAAGTTGTTAAAACACCGTTTTATCAGAAGTCACAATTAGTAATAAAGTAAAGACTAAAATTAGTTTTAAGCCCCTTCACAGTACATAATAGACACAAACATGAGTCCTTCTCTTTCCTTATCTTCGGTTATTGATCTAAGTTTGGACGAACAAAATTAGTACTTCAAAGCAAACACAGTTGGGGCGGGTGCCAAACCGTCCCTAGAACAACATTTAGAATCGGTTTGTTGAACTGGCATAAAAAAACGCAAACAACTAAAATATTCCTAGCAATTCCGCCAAGGCTTCTTGATTTTATTTTCCTCTCATTTATAGTATGATGATTGTTTTAGAGAGAAAGGCTGGAAAAGCTCGTAAGGCCAATATAAAAAGTAATGATTTCAGCACATTACGGTTTTATACTCAAAATGAATTAAATTAGAGAACAAGCCTCCTTCTGGTCGTTTCTCATAGAAAGAACTATAATTAATCCAAATAAAATCGTATAAGCTTAACTCGAGAAGTTAGGTAGGGAGGGGTGAGTGACAATGATATTAAATTCAATACTGGGATGGTTTTCAAATGATTTGGCAGTAGATTTAGGGACCGCAAACACCTTAGTATACGTGAAGGGAAAGGGTATTGTAGCAAATGAACCATCGGTGGTAGCGGTACAAGAGGACATGAGGGGAGCTAAGAGAATACTTGCAGTGGGAAAAGAGGCAAAGGATATGGTTGGACGCACCCCCGGTTCTATCAAAGCCATAAGGCCACTAAAAGAGGGAGTTATAGCGGATTTTGACGTAGCCCAGAAGATGCTGGAGTACTTTATAAGAAGAACGCACAATAATAGAAAAAGCTTTGTAAGACCTCGTATAATAGTTTCAGTGCCCATTGGGATCACTGAGGTGGAAAAGAGGGCGGTAAAGGAATCAGCCGAAGCTGCCGGGGCCCGAGAGGTGTATTTAATAGAAGAGACCATGGCTGCAGCACTTGGAGCGGGAATGCCGGTGACAGAGCCCACTGGGAACATGGTTGTGGACATAGGAGGGGGAACAACTGGCGTAGCCGTTATATCTCTAGCAGGAATAGTAGTAAGCAAATCCGTGAGGGTTGGCGGGGATAAGATGGATGAATCAATACTTCAGTATGTAAAGAGAACCTACAATATGCTGATTGGAGAAAGGACTGCCGAAGAGATAAAAATAAATCTTGGAAGAGTCATATCAAATGGGGATGTGGGTGTTATGAAGGTAAAAGGAAGAGATTTGAGAGCTGGAGTGCCGAAGACCATAGATATAACCTCAGAAGAAGTAAGAGAAGCACTAAACGAACCTATAACTTTGATAGTCGAATCCATAAAACAGACACTTGAAAGAACCCCACCTGAGCTTGCAGCAGATATTGTAGATAACGGAATAGTGCTAACCGGAGGCGGTGCACTTCTGGGCGGACTTGATACTTTAATCAAGGAGGAAACGGGACTTCCGGTAAACGTGGCGGAAGACCCATTAACCTGCGTTGTGCTTGGTTCAGGCAAAGCTCTTGATGAACTAGACCTTCTCAAAGAATTGAGCATATGGTGAAAATAGAAAGCGTAATATACAATCTAATCATGAACTGCCTATTGTAATGTAAAACTTCGCTTAATTCCCATTGCGGTGTCGTTATTAACTACAGACACACAAATTTAGTCCTTGATCGTTGGTCTTTGGTATTTAGGTAATTTTATTTGATTTCAAATGAAGAACCCTGCAAGCCGCAGGGTATCAGCACGTAAACAGGCAGTCTCTCATGTCATTGGGAGGAGCGAAGCGACGAAGCAATCTAATAAGATTCCTCACTCCGTTCGGAATGACACTTAGTGTCTGATTGCTTCGCGGAGTTTACACTGAACGAAGTGAATGTGCTCGCAATGACAGTGGAAACCTTGCAACAAGCTACAGGGAATTATCAATTTAAATAGTGAATTTTGGAGCTATATGGGATTCTTAAAACGCCATCCGATACTCGTAAGCGTAATTTTTCTTTTCTTCGCGATTCAGCTTTTTCCCCTAAACTTTGAGGAAAAACAAATTGGCAATCCTTTTTCTAGATTTATTCTCACCTTGGCATACTACCCTCAAAAATTTGTTTTTACTCTAACAAAAGGAGTCGTAGACGTATGGCAAAACTACATTAACCTTATAGGAGTAAAAGAAGAAAATGAAAGACTCAAGTCTGAAATAAATAAACTCCGCCAAGAGAAATTCCGACTATGGGAGGCGGAGCTGCAAAACGAGAGGCTTAAAAAGATTCTGGAATTCAAAGAAACTTCTTCCTATCCGGTGGTTACCGCTAATGTAATTGCCGGAAGCCCATCTGGATTGAGGTCCCAGGTCGTAATTATTGATAGAGGAACCGAGGACGGAGTTAATCAAGGAATGCCCGTTACGACTTACGAGGGGATTGTAGGAAGAGTTTTCATGGTCGGAAGCAAAAGCTCTGAGGTGATTTTGATAACCGACGAGATAAGCGCTGTAGATGCTTATATACATAGAACCAGGACAAGAGGAATTGTTAAAGGCACTGGGGACGGATGTGTAATGGAGTATATAGAGAAAAAATCCGATGTTAACATAGGCGATAAAGTAATCTCATCGGGGAAAGATGGATTTTTTCCAAAGGGTGTTGTCATAGGAACAGTCGTGGGAATTGATATAACCGGAGGGTTTGTGAGGGCGCAAATATCTCCTGATGTAGATTTAAATTCTCTTGAGGAAGTAATCGTGATTCTTAAATATTCTGAAAATATGGTTTTAAATGAATAGAATATTTTCATTTATATTTCTTGCTTTACTCTCTTTTGTTTTTATAATCCTTCAGACTACCCTTTTATCCCCAATTCACTTCGGACTCTTTTATCCCGATTTGAATCTAATCCTGATTGTTTTTCTATCTCTCTTCTCAGAGACAAAAGGAGGTGCTATAATTGCGCTTGGAAACGCTTACATGACAGATGTTCTATCAGGATATTTATTTGGGATCCACACCTTCTCAAGACTTGCCGTATTTACTATACTCAAAGGTTTCTCGGAAAACGTATATTCCCAGAGCAAGCTCGCTCAGGGAATTGCAATTTTTTTCAGCACAATTTTTTCATGGTTTTTTATATGGGCTGTGCTCAAGATGAAAACCGATATTGACTTCAATATTTCGACAGGCGCTGTGATAGCACAGGGAGCAATTAACATTTTAGTAGGATTTCCAATTTTCTGGATAATAAAGAAAACCCATGCGAGAATACAAACGTAGCTTTCTCATAGTAACCATTATATTAACCCAGGCGTTTCTTATTCTCATCGGCAGACTTTGGTATCTTCAAATTCTAAGGGGAGAAGAGTTCGAGAAATTCTCACTTAATAATCGTATTCGCATTATAAAAATTCCCGCTCCGAGGGGAAGAATCCTCGACCGGCGTGGAAGGGAAATTGTCGCAAACCGTCCTTCTTTCGACGTCTATGTAGTTCCGAAGGATATAAAAGACCCTGATTTTCTCACAAACACTCTTTCTTCGATCCTGGGAATCGAATCCATTGAAATAGACGACAAGATTAAAATGGCGATTCAACAAGATCGTTTTAAACCCGCCCTTATCGCTCAGGATATAAACCGCGACCAGCTTGCCTATATCGAAGCACGTAAAAGTTATCTTCCAAGCGTTCTTATCGAGGTAAACCATACAAGAAAATACCCCAACGGGAAATTAGGCGCTGCTTTTCTCGGATACTTGGGAAAGGCAACTGAAGATGAACTAAAATTGTATCCCAATATACAAGGCGATGACGTAGTAGGTAAAAGCGGAGTGGAAAAAAGCTGGGAAGTTTACCTGCAGGGAAAATACGGATTTATACAAAAGCTTACAGACGCTCTAGGACGAGAAGTAAAGAGTACATTATTTGAGAACGACCTTAAGAATCGAGATAGCATTCCAGGGGCAGATATTTTTCTATCCATTGACCTTGACCTTCAGAAAGCTGCGGAGGAAGCCCTAGGGGAAAGGGCGGGCGCAGTGGTTGTAATGGATGTAAGAACAGGAGAATTACTTGCACTTGTGAGTCATCCAACCTTCGATCCAAGGGATTTCATAAGGGGCATAGACCCTAAGAAATGGAAGCAGCTTATAGAGGACGATTCATTTCCACTCGTAAACCGCGCAACTCAAGGCTTATACGCACCTGGGTCTGTTTTTAAAATCGTAACCGCAGCCGCCGGTTTAACAGAGAGAGTTATTGATTCAAACACAGCTTTCTATTGCCCGGGCAGATACAGATTGGGCACAAAGACCTTCAGGTGCTGGAAGCCATCAGGTCATGGTTCGGTAAATCTCCAAAAGGCAATCGTGGAGTCGTGTGATGTCTACTTCTATAATGTCGCACAGAAACTGGGGATTGACCGTTTTGCCCACTATATAAAAGGCTTTGGCTTTGGAGGTCCCACCGGGATTGACATTAGCGAGAGAATAGGCACTTCGCCCAGCAGAGATTGGAAATTACAGACCTTCAAACAGCCCTGGTATGATGGAGAAACAACAGTAGTGGGAATAGGACAAGGATATATTAGTGTAACTCCGCTTCAGACAGCAGTGATGACTTCTGCTGTAGCAAACGGCGGAAAACTTCTAAAACCCCTGGTTGTAAGAAAAGTAGTTTCTCCAGAGGGTAAAAGCTTGGTTGAGTATGATCCCCAAGAAAACGGACATCTTCCCTCCGAAAAGACCCTACTTGATTTAATAAAAAAGGGGCTACATGGGGTTGTCAATGATTCACATGGAACCGGACGCGCCGCCAGATTGGATGAAATGACCGTTGCGGGGAAAACGGGGACGGCTCAGGTTATTGCGCTGGGCAAAGGTAAGAGTGAAAAGCACAAAGACCATGCCTGGTTTACCTCTTATGCACCTGCTGAAAATCCGGAGGTTGCAATAACAGTACTTGTGGAAAATGGAGGAAAAGGCGGAGCAGTTGCTGCACCTGTTGTGAAACAAATCCTCGAGGTTTATCTAAGGTTGAAAAAAGAAGGAAATGTTTGAAATGATGTTCGATCGAAGACTTCTTAAGAATTACGACTGGTTTCTTCTTACAACAACTTTGTTTATTTCAATTATAGGGCTTTTCAATCTCTATAGCGCTTCCTACCAGACGGATCTCATCGGATTCAAAAAGCAGATAGCCTGGGTTATTTTGGGTACTGTTTGCATGATATTATTGTCTTTTTTGGATTATAAAACTGTAGAGCGATACACCCGACACATATATATAGTCTCAATCCTACTACTCCTTGTGGTTTTAATCCTCGGCAAAGAGGTTTCCGGGTCAAAGAGCTGGATTTCACTGGGCAGCCATATAAGCATTCAACCCTCTGAATTTGTAAAAATTCCGTTAATACTTGCCATTGCAAAATTCTATCACGATGACTTCGAAATCGGCTCTTACGGATTCGTTGATCTAATTAAGCCGATTTTGCTTGTCTCGATACCACTTGCTTTAGTCATGCTCCAACCAGATTTAGGTACCGCAATTACTATTGTTCTAATATCGGGAACCATGATGTTTTTTATGAGAATCAAAACAAAATCCCTTTCATTTCTTCTCATATTAATCCTCGGACTCTCCTACCCGGCCTGGCATTTCTTTTTAAAAGACTATCAGAGGGAAAGGATTGTAACCTTTCTCAATCCATATCATGATCCGCTTGGCGCGGGTTACAATACCATTCAATCGCAGATCGCTGTTGGCTCGGGGAAGCTAGAAGGGAAAGGTTTTAAAAAAGGTTCTCAAACTCAGCTCAGGTTTATCCCGGAGCAGCGCACGGATTTTATCTTCTCTGTGATCGCAGAGGAATGGGGCTTCATAGGCGGAGCTTTTACTCTTCTCCTTTATTTTACTATTATACTTTGGACACTTGATACGGCAAGCCGTGCGAAAGATAAATTCTCAATGCTTTTATCTTTGGGAGTGGCATCTATGTTTTTCTGGCATACGCTGATTAACGTAGGCATGGTAATCGGCATATTCCCAGTTATGGGCGTGCCTTTTCCTCTTTTCAGCTACGGCGGTTCCTCCACGATTACTGCTATGCTTGGCATAGGATTGGTTCTGGGAATCAGAATAAGAAAATTCCCCGCCTCAAAAGAAGCAATTGCATTTAAGTAGCAATGGAGTTTCAATCGCTAGTCGAAAAGATATGCCGAGAAAGTGTATAAGTAGGAGCGGCTTCAACCGCGATAATGTCGCGCCAAGGATGGCGCTCCTACAGTGATAATGGCTAATTGGTGACCCCAATTCAGTCCATAACGGAGGTAAACTATGACCGTATTATCAGAATTGCTCACATTGTTGGAGCGTGAGAGAAACGAGGAACAACATAAGCTGTACTCGTTACTTAATGAAATAATGCAAGAAATCAAATCCCTGCGTGAAGAACTGGGTTTAAAGAATAACAAATCACGTGAGCCTATGAAAAATATCTTTCTCTAAACGAAGTATCCGAAATTTATGGGATTTCTCTATATACCTTGAGAAGCTGGGCAGCACTCAGGAAATTTCCACTTTATAAAATGGGCAGGAGACTAAAGGTGAATCCAGTCGAATTTGAAGAGTGGATTCAAGAGTTCAAAGTCGATTATTCTAAATTTTATAAACGCCGTGGGATGGAAATAGACCAAGACTAATTGTGCATAACAAAACTGTTCCGAAATGGTACACTTAGATAAATTTGGGTAATAGCAAAGGCTTATTGTAGTATGTTCGGATAATGAAATATAAAAAAAGCAAGAAACATCTTAAACTGGAAAAAAGAATTAAGGAAAATCTGCACAAACTATTTAAGAGTGCTATTGGTCAATTTGCATTTATTGAACCCTATCTAGTTTTTACCTGGGAGATATTTACTGCACTAAAGCTACTCTCGATATGTGAAAATTCCAAGACCTACATGGAAGAATCATCAGAAGTGGCCGAGGTCTTAAAATCAAAATCTAGACAGAATTTTGTAATTAACTGTGTCACAGCCTTGGAAAACTATTTAAAATACCGGATTCTAGAATTATTTTGGTGGGACAATCAAGTTTGCCAAAAATTGGAGAAGACTAAAAACTCAACGAATTGGAAAAGCTCTTTGAATTGGAAGGGAATAATTGAATTGTTAAAGTCAAAAGATAACTTTCAATTATTATTTGAGGAATGGAACGAAGAAGGCCAAGGTAAAGGGGGGAGAAATCCTGGTTTGATTCTAATTTCAACTTTTTCCTTTCAAAACATTTACGATATCAATTTAGTTATTAGTAAAATTATTGGCAAAGATTTTTTTGATGAAGTTGAATCTAAAGAAGTATCATTCCCGCATATGTATTTTACACCTCTAAAAGATTTAATAGATTGCTATAAAAAAGAAATTGAAAGAATTAATTCAGAAAAAAATAATTATTCCGGCGGAAATAATTGGTCAGCTACACTTTTTGACATAAGTAAGAAGTTACTTGAAAAGCAGGGGAAGTTCATTTTGAAAAGGGAGCACCCAGATTGGAAACTAAAGATGCAAAAACTTTTTGAAGTAAGAAATGAGTTTGTACACTACATAGATTCAAGAAACTTAAGCAAAGAGGAGATAACGGATTTATTATTGGTATTGGATAAACTTAGTCAATGCCTCGAGTATTTTTTTAGTGAATTCTCGGACAAAATTTATGAGCCTTTGATTGAACTAGAGTATGAGTTTGAGTTCTAGGAAGAGGACAATTAATTGAGATAGTTAGGACTTAATCTGACATTAACTCAAACTGGTAACCCGCTTTTTTTATTGATATTTCCTATAACAACGATTGAACATAACATGTTCGTAGTAGTACTACAAATATTCTTTTTAAAGACTTTATCGGCTTATTTTGTACCTACAAACAAATTTGGGGGCAGTGTCTCCATATCTGAATAAGGAGGGTGGAATAAACAAAGTTGAAAACCCGTTTATGCTAAAGGTACATTCTTACAGCACTTGTAAGAGCGGCTTCCAGCCGCGATAATATGCAAACATGCCTTTTAAAAAATCTCGCCAATCAAATCTTCGCCAAGGGCGCTACGATGAATCTGGACTCTTCTATTTTCTAACTGCTATCATCAAGGACAGAGAAAGCTTGCTATCTAATCCGGCGGCCGCTCAAATTGTTCTTGACGCCCTGAAATGGCTAAATCAAGAGGAACGTATTAGTCTTGTAGCCTCTGTGGTCATGCCCGATCATATTCATTTTGTAGCGCA
>JACPIY010000097.1 GCA_016187835.1 Deltaproteobacteria bacterium
CCCATAACATAAAATGCCCTTTCAACAAGAACGGGTTGTATGTTAAGAAAGATAGAAATCAAAAGAATAAATATTGCATTCATTCGCCAACTCCTGTCCCCAAAGAGAAAACGACCTCTAGAGATTATAGAAACATACCTGATATTCTTTATATCTTATCTGCGTTCAGCTGATTTGATGAGAATAAAGGGAAGCAGTGTAAAGGACAATTCAAATTTAATTAAGATGCATTCATAGTAAGCTTATAATTTGTAGCGGCAACATTGCGGATATAGGGGATCAAGCCAGTCTTGAGCTTTATCGAATAGAGGCAGGTATTAAGGGATCCACGAAGTTTGCATCCCTTTCATTCCTGAATGTTCCCCGCTGGTGGATATAACGATTCTTCTTGAATGAATGGAATGAATGAAGTAATCTAGTTCGGGATAAGTATATTGCAAAACTATGGCTACCGCTCATGAGATTTCAAGAATATTTCAATGACGGCGTAAAACCGACCATATCGTTTGAGATTTTCCCGCCAAAGACTGAACAGGGAATGGAAAACCTGCTACAGATTATTCCAGAGCTTATTGCGCTTCATCCCGACTATATAACTGTAACTTACGGGGCAATGGGGTCTACACGGGAAAGGACACTGGAAATTGCCTCGCTCATAAAAAACCGTTACGGAATGGAAACTGCCTGTCATCTTACCTGTGTTGGAGCATCTCGAACTGAACTGGATGAGATTTTAAGTCGGATTGTTGATTCAGGAATTAGAAATATAGTAGCCCTGCGGGGTGACCCTCCCAGGGGAGATGAAACCTTCATCCCGCCCCCGGATGGCTATTCATACGGTAGTCAGTTGGTTGAGCACATACGCACTTTTGAGCGGGAGAAAGACCAGGAATCTTTTGGCATTGCAGTTGCCGGTTATCCGGAAAAACATATTGAAGCACCAAGCATGGAAATAGACATAGCTAACCTCAAGCGAAAGGTCGAAGCAGGAGGCGATTTAATAATTACGCAACTATTTTTCGACAATAACTTTTTCTTTGATTTCGTAGAAAGAGCCAGGAGTGCCGGTATTATAGCACCGATAATTCCGGGGCTTATGCCGATTCTATCTGCAAAACAGATTAAACGGATCACCTCGATGTGCGGAGCCAACATCCCACTTAAGCTTCAGTCAGAACTGGACAAGGCCGGTAATGATGATGAAAAGGCAAGTGAAATCGGCATTCAACAGTGCATCCGCCAGACAAAAGACCTCCTTGCGCGGGGAGTGCCTGGTATTCATTTCTATGTGCTCAACAAATCCAACCAGATGCAGCGGATAATGGAAGCCATTTCGCGTTAGATTACCCTCTGGAAATAAGCCACGGATTGACACAAATTGACACGAATGAAAAAAAGCGGGGTGTAGAATACAAGATGCAGGATGTATGATACAATTATGTTATTCATATCTTGCATCCTGCATCTTGTATCTTGAATCATTCTACTTAGCGTAAATTCATATTTATTCATGGCTTTTAAACTAGTAACTTGAAACTACTTTGCGATCATGCCTGAGACAAAATCCATTTTTAACACAGTAGCAAAACGCTACGATATTCTAAATACAATATTCAGCTTGGGAATAGACAGACTATGGCGGAAAAGGCTTGTAGAGGAATTAGGAAACGCAAACCTTACGCTTGATATTGCGACAGGCACTGCGGGAGTAGCAATTGAAGCATTAAATAAACTAAATAGTCAACTAGTAATAGGGATTGATCTGAGTGGAGAAATGCTGGAACTGGCACAAAAAAAACTAGAATCGCTCGAAGCTAATGGTAAAGTAATTTTAGTCCAAGGCGCCGCAGAAAACCTGCCGTTTAAGAAGAATACTTTTGATGCAGTAACAATCGCCTTTGGAATCAGAAATACGGTTGATCCCGTAAAATCGCTGAGAGAAATGAATCGGGTCCTAAGATCGGGGGGAAAACTAGGAGTTCTCGAATTTTCGGTCCCCCAAAATAAGGTTTTTGGGCCGTTCTATATGTCCTACCTCAGAAGCCTGCTTCCATTTGTGGGATCAATATTTGGAACGAGAAAAGAATACGAATATCTAGCTGATTCCATTCCGAAATTTCCTCAAAGGGAATCCTTTATCATGCTTATGAAAGAAGCCAGTTTTGGCGTAGAAAAGGCAATCGAGCTTACATTTGGGACGGTGATTATTTATATCGGGGTCAAAGAAAATTAGATTATTTGCGAATTGAATTTCGGCTCATCGCGTTCGGAAAAAATACCCTTCGATAATCAAAAGTTCAATTTTACTCTACTTTGTATCCTTCATTCTTCTATTCAAGGTTTTTCTTATCCAGCATGCCGCTTTAAAAACTCCACCGTCTTCTGGTTAAACTCTTCAGTCTTTTCATAGAGTCCAGCATGTGAACAGTTCTTAAAAACCAATAATTCAGAATTCTTGATGTTATTCTTCATTATACCGGCAAAGCGAGTTGAGGTTGCCATATCATACTCGCCAAAGGTAATAAAAGTAGGCGCCTTTATCTTACCTAGATGAGATTCACAGTCGTGAGATATAACAGCATCTGACTGTCTCATAAATGCGTCCAAAGGTTGAACAGGTCTTCCTCTTACGAAATCAGACAGCGCCTTAATATAATCTGGCTTTGAAGCGTAAAGTTCAGGTGTGAAACACCAGGGGAAAATACCCTTTATGACCATTTCCGGAACACTCCCAAGACCTTTAGCTATTATCTGCCAGCCTTCTACAACGACTTTGAGAAAAGGATCAGTCTTACTCCATGCGCTATGCAATGATAAGGACTTAACCTTGTTCGGATACTTTGCCGCAAGCCACATACCCACGGCCGCACCTAACGAGACGCCCGCTACATGTGCTTTTTCTATTCCCAGTGCCTGCATTAGTCCCACCACATCATCAGCAAATAGTTCTGTAGAATATGTACCTTCCGGTTTATCGCTTTCCCCGCCGCCTCTTAAATCTATAGAAATACAGGTAAGGTTTTTAGAATACTCCGGAACTTGAAAAGCATAACAAGCATTATCAGCACTTAAATAAGGTATAAGGATCAGAGGTTCTCCTGCTCCCTGTTTCTCATAGTTCATATTAATTCCATTTGCTTTTACTTTAGGCATTTTCTTCTCCTTACTGGTTTTGTTGACCAGATTTTAGTTATAGCCCTATTATATAACTAAACAGAGCCTGTTATCAACAAAAAAAATTTCTTAATCAAAAACTATACTGCAAGCTGCAGGTTTTCATCGCATAAACAGACAGTCGAAAGCTCCTAGCAAACCACGGGAAATTGTCGAGTTAAAAAGACCGATCACTTCATCGGATGTTTCTCGAAAAAACCCCAGATGACGTCTTCTATATACATATCACGGCTGGTCTTGACAGAGGATGGCCCCGACAATTCTATTTTCACACCGGGCCAGTTGTGTTCACCGCCGTTCAATGCGTATGAAACCACCTCGGTGTTGTTCCTGCACCCACCAAAAAATTCAGCCCGCACATTTTTCCCACTATCCTGGTCGTGTTCTTTTTTCGTTGATGTAGAACAATCGTTTATATCAATCCACCTACTCAGCATAGCGGGAACGGAAAGGATTCTCCATCCAGATATACCGACACCCCTGACCTCACCACCTTCCCATGGAACAATAGAGTCTTCAGTGCCATGTGTGTGCATTACTGAAACTGCCCTATTAGGATCGCAACCTGGAGATAACTTCTCCGCCATGGTACCACCGACAGATGCAATGGCCGCAATTTTATCTGAAAGCTCACAGGCTAGACGCTGCGCGAACAAACCTCCATTCGAGAAACCGGTAGCGTAGACCCGATTCAAATCTATTCTCAGTTCTTTTGCGAGCTTATCAATTAACGCCGAGACAAAACCTACATCATCAATACCCTCCCTACTCGCAGGGCTTGCTCCGCTTCCATCAGACCAGCTTGACTTATAGCCATTGGGATAAACGACGATAAATCCCCTACGGTCTGATATGTCATTAAACTTTGTTGCACTCTCCATCTCCTTGCCATCTCCTCCCAGACCATGAAAAACGAGGAGTAGAGGAGCGGGTTTGGTTTCATCATAAGAAGGTGGCACATGGATGCGGTAGGTTCGCTCGATTCCGCCGAACTCCATAGAGCCGTAGTTATCCTTATCAACGGTGATAGAATCTGTAGCCCTGTCCCTATTACAAAACGAGAGAATAAACGCCAGTCCTAGACAAGTAGCAACAAGTAAGAATGTCTTCAAAGATTTTATTGTGAACACCTGATCTTTTCGACCTCACTCTTCTGCTTGTATCACAATGCTTCTTTTTACTCTAATTGCCCGGTTTACGGATAAATTTTATTGCTGTTATCTTTCACAGAGAATAAACTATTGTCAACGCACTAATACCAATGTGTATCTGCAAATCACTTTTATTTTTTCATTATGTTAACACAGACCGCGTGCCCTGCGCTTGTCGAAGGGCGAACAGTCATTTCAAGTTTGCAAAATTCATCCTTCGATAAACTGTTATGTAAAAAGTCAAGGGCTATTTCACAAAAATTACATCTTTGAACAAACGAATCCCTTTCTTGCTTTTTTAGTCTCATATATCTGATATCGAAACAACCACTATCTTGAATCAA
>JACPIY010000098.1 GCA_016187835.1 Deltaproteobacteria bacterium
ATGGTCACAACCGAGTGTATTTTGATTCAATATTGTTGGGAGATTTATATGATATCGATTATAAAGGACTTAGACCAATGGTAGGAGTGCATGATAATGAAGGAGAAAAAGTGTAACCTATGTACCCGGATTAAAGTGTTATCTATGTACCCGGTTCGGACAGAGGGGGGTATTAAACTCACAGTCTAATGTCTCTGTTATCAGCTTAACTATTAGGTTTAGTTGTTTTATTCCCCCATCCTAACCTTCCCCCACAAGTGGGGAAGGAGTATACTCTATGGAGATAAGAAATTGAAGAGATGGACATTCTCACATATCTTAGCTTTACTCAGGTCGTTTTTCTTAATAATTTTCGCTTGTATTTTTCTATTTATCCTCTTAGACTTCCTCTTCCCATTTCCAAAAGACGCCCTAAAGCGTGACCCTACTATTGTCCTAATTGACAAAGACGGAAAACCGATCAGGTTTTTCCTTCCTCGAGATGAACACTGGCGTCTTCCAGTAGAACTTGAAGAAATATCCCCTGATCTTATTGAAGCCGTTATAGCGTCCGAGGACAGGTGGTTCCACTACCATCCAGGTGTAAATCCATTTGCGGTTATAAGAGCACTCTACACAAACATAAGAGCTGGAAAAGTATTGTCCGGCGCCTCTACGATCCCCATGCAGATTGCGCGCCTTTCGGACCCCAAACCAAGGACTCTTCTTTCTAAGTTAGAAGAGGCTTTTCGTGCGCTTCAACTTAAGTGGCATTTTGGCGACGATGAACTCGTAGAAATATATCTGAACATAGCTCCATATGGAGGAAATATAGAGGGTGTGGGAGCGGCATCATATTTTTACTTCGGGAAAAGCCCAAGGGCGCTTTCCCCTGCCGAGATTGCGATGCTTACCGTTCTTCCACGCTCTCCCAGCACATACGACCCCACAGCCAAATCTTTGGAGGCAATGAAAGCAAGAAATCATTTGCTTAAACAACTCGCCAATAGAGGCATATTTAAGGAGATTACTGTTAGAGAGGCAATGAAAGAGCCCGTGCCGAAAAGGCGCAAAAACCCTCCTTTTATTGCTCCGCACTTTGCCCAGTTTGTTTTTGGCAAGTTTCGTGATAAGAGGCGTATAGAGACTACTCTTGACACATCAATTCAAAAGATTGCTGAAGGAGCCGCAAAGGGACGAATAGGAGAGCTGAGAAGACAGGGGATTGATAACCTGGCGATCGTGGTCATTGAAAATGGGGGACGGCATGTAAGGGCTATGGTGGGATCGAGCGATTTTTTTGAAAAACATTACTCCGGGCAGGTAAACAATGCTCTGGCAAGACGCTCGCCAGGCTCAGCACTAAAGCCTTTTCTATATGCTATGGCGATTGACCGGGGACTAGTGATTCCCGCTACTTTTATGCTCGACATTCCTACCGACTTCTCAGGCTACATACCAAAAAACTACGACGGCAAATATCGTGGACGCGTGACAATGCGTGAGGCTCTTATACGTTCGCTGAATGCTCCAGCAGTAAGATTGCTTGCGAGTGTTGGTCTTGAGGATTTTCATAAAATGCTCAGGGATGGAGGACTTATTACGCTCGATAGACCTGTATTACAGTACGGCCTTCCTTTAATACTGGGATCCGGTGAGGTAACTCTTCTTGACCTAACAAATCTATATGCAACTCTTGCAGAGGGAGGAGTTCACCGCCCTGCGGGTATTACAACTAAAGGCACTGCGGATTATGAAGAAAAAGAGATTTTCCCCCCTGAGGCATCTTACCTAATTACACAGATTCTTACCGAGCTTGGCCGTCCCGATATGCCTTCTCCAATCTGGGAACTCACGCGTGACGTTCCGCAGGTGGCTTGGAAAACCGGTACATCCTTCGGACACAGGGACGCCTGGGCGATTGGGTATTCGGGCAGGTATACAATAGGCGTGTGGGTGGGAAATCCTACCGGACGGGGACAGAAGGGAATCTCAGGCTCGGAGCATGCGGCTCCACTTCTTTTTGACCTCTTCCGCGCGATTGAGGGAGACGGAGCAAAACCCCAAAAGCCAATGGGACTAAAACTCAGCACAATCGAGGTATGTAAACAGAGCCACATGTTGCCCACTCCTTTTTGCACCGAAAGAGTAAGGGTTACTTACATCCCAGGCAAGTCCCGAATCCCAATGGATAATTACTCAAAACAGGTCTTTGTAGACCCTGAAACGGGAGACATGTTGCTTGGGGACTGCATCGAAACGCGTCCCTCCCAAACCCGCATTATTACCACATATCCACCGGAACTTGTTGCATGGTGGAGGGCGGAGGGGAGGGAGGTTCCATCCGTTCCGCCTCTCAGCCCGTTTTGCAAAGACGTTCCTCCTCAGCTTTCCCCAAGGATCGTCTCACCGGATAAAACTACCCCGTATCGCGTTCTATTGGGAACTCCGCACGAATATCAGAAAGTACAGCTAATCGCAAGAGCTAGTCCCGAAGTAGAGCGACTCTACTGGTATCAGGACGGAAAGCTAGTGGCAAGCTCAAGGCCGGATGCGAGGTTATTCATTCCACTTGAGGCGGGCACTCACAACCTTGTCGTTGTGGATTCTTCTGGACGCTCTGATAGTATTACTTATGAGGTGGAAGGGAAGGATGATGAAGTGCTGTTAGGGGATAGTAAGTAGCTGCCGATGTGTAGCACCGATGCACTTATGCAGGAACATAAAACTGTCATTCCCGCACGTATTAAGCGGGAACCTAAACATTATTGAGACGCCATCAATGGCGTCTCTACACGTGGATGTCTGATAAAGCTTATCCTCGCATGCTTTAAGCGGGGAACATTCTGGCATCACAAGACATGAAATATGTGTAATATGAATTAGAAAGAGCAAATCCATGAATGAGATTCCTCAAAACAATTCAATAATCCTGTTTGATGGCGTCTGCAATTTGTGTAGTGGAATAGTGCTGTTCACAATAAGAAGAGACCCGCAAGGGATATTCAAGTACGCCCCATTGCAATCAGAAACAGGAAAGAGCTTATTGAAACAATTTGGTCTTCCAATAGACGATTTCGACTCGTTTGTTTTAGTCGAAGGAAATAAATACTATCAAAAATCGACAGCAGTACTTAGAGTGGCTAAAAGAATAAGAGGACTCTGGCCTCTTATTTACTTATTCATAATAGTTCCAAGACCGATAAGGGATTTTATCTATGACATCGTAGCAAAAAACAGATATAGGTGGTTTGGAAAAAAGGAGGAATGTTTAATTCCGACACCTGATATAAAAAGCAGGTTTTTTGAATAGGATGAGGGAATTTGCTTGACAAGAATCTGTTTTATGTGAGAGAATCGTAAAGGATTGTTTTTGATATATATTTAGAAGTGGTCTTATAAAGGGGAATGAATGCGCGAGCGGGAGGTCTGAGGTAGTGATTTAAGAGGGAGGTAGTTAGGGAACCTCTTCCAGCCGCGACCCAGTAGTAGCGCCAAGCATGTCCTTGTCGAAAGGATTGCGCTCCTACCGAAACTATATGTAAAAGCAGGACTGTTTTACAATAACTTCTAGTCAATCTAATTAACAAAGGAGGTTACAATGGCAAGTTTTCAAGATCGTATAATCCGCGCAGCAAAGCTAGATGCTAGTCTATACGAAGAGGTTGAGGCTGACACTGGAGCAATGAGTCAGGCAATAGGGATTGTTGTGCTCTCCAGTATAGCAGCAGGGATAGGGAGCATTAGGGAAATGGGGGCTTGGGGGATTTTGATAGGTACGTTAGCCGCCCTTGTTGCTTGGATTATCTGGGCTTACCTCACTTACCTTATTGGCACAAAAGTCCTTCCTGAGCCGCAGACCAAAGCCAATGTTGGCGAGTTGCTGCGTACAATCGGCTTTTCAAGCTCTCCGGGTTTGCTTCGACTGTTGGGTATTATCCCGGGGATAGGAGGCGTGCTCTTTTTTGCCGCATCAATTTGGATGCTGGTGGCAATGGTGATTGCTGTTAGGCAAGCTCTTGATTACAGCAGCACTTGGAGAGCAATTGGAGTTTGCCTGATCGGCTGGGTCATTCAGGCGTTAATTCTTGGGCTATTGTTTTATGCTATGGGCGGGCCTCCGAAGATTGAGTAGGGGGTTAGTTAACGACAGTATATTACAGCGTGATAAAAAAGGTTTGAACCTCTTCGCTCTGGACTATTAAGAACCGAGAATTTAGTTGACAATATACGACAATATATCGTATATTGTGTCGTATGAAAGTAACTGCGATTTTGCCGGATGATTTGATTGATGAGATAAAGCACTATTCTAAGGGTAAGAATATAACTGAATCCCTGATGATTGCCTTGAGGGACTGGATTGCATTACAGAAGATCAAGGAATTAAATCAAAAGATTAAAAGAGAACCTCTCAAATTCAGAAAGGATTTTTCTGCTGATAAGGTTAGGTCAATCAATAGGCAACTCCCTAAATGATAATAGCCGATACTTCTGTCTGGATTGAATTCTTAAGGAATAATCAGCCAATTCATTCCATTTTAGAAGATAAATTGAATAGAAGTGAAATAATTGGAATCGAATGTGTCTTTGGAGAATTGCTTCAGGGATGTGCTAGTGAGAATGAGATCAAAACAATAAAAATTATTGGAAAAATTTACCGAAAACCGATGAGACGGATGTTTGGATAGAAGCTGGGGAATATTCGGGGAGGAATAATTTAATTTCAAAAGGAGTTGGTCTTATTGATTCAGTAATATTGGTTTTAGCTAGGCGTACAAAATCGAGTATTTGGACCTTAGATAAAAAACTACTAAAGCTTCTGGATAAAGAAATTGTTTTCAAAATATAGATTGGAATAAAGGTAGAGAATAGGCCGCTCTCCAAGTGCTCAAGAATCTGAAACGTATAAAGAATGGTATTGATTTTTTCTGCTGGACTCAGGGTAAGCGAAATAGATAGAAGATATTGATAACTACAGGCATCTAATTCATGCTATAAAAAGCAAAAGGGAAAAGGAGTATATACAGTACACAGTTCCTGAGACAGTCCCTTATCTTAAGTTAAATACAATTTTTCTCTGATCCCTGGATGTACCAAAAATTAATATGCATACTCTATACTAACCATAGATTATGAGAATAAGCGGATTCATTTTGTTATCATATTAGAATTAATTACGGTGTTTCTAATTCCTGCATTATTAATCGGATTTGAATATTTTGAGGATTCCAAAGTATACAAAGAAGTTTTGGATTTAACAATTTGGATGAAGCAATTACAAATAGATTTTCTTCTCATTATCAGGTTCATGACTACACTATGATTTATCCAGATAAGGAACCTAAGCTGTTTAAAGATACTTGGAATCTTATAGAGAAATATTCTTATACCAATTTGCAAAATAAAACTCCCAATGCTATCGGAAGACTTCCCATAAAAAATGCACCCTACGTAGAATTACCCCCAAATAAAACCCAAGTTGCTCTAATCCCTGAGAGTGTACCTATTTATATTTGGTATTATGATGATAAGAATGGGGATCATGGTGGGGACATTGAATGATTTTAAAATGTGGTACCTTCAGAAAAAGAATACTATAAGGATGTGGATTAATCTGATAGCAACTTTTCTCTCTATTATTGCGGGCATTTTAATTATATACATGGAAAAATATAAGAAATAATGGGGTGGGGAAAATTGTATTTAACAGCAATTTAACGGAAAATGCTCGGCTTGCATTTTTCCCAAATTCCTCACTTCGGTCGGAACTTCGTTTAATTCAGTCTGAGCTGCTTGTGACAAAATTACAATGCAGCTTAGTTTATACACATTAAGTTAGAAATGAACTTTCTTAATTAGCTATCTTTAAGGTTTATTAAAAACCAACGAGGATTATAAAAAGTCTTTTTATCCCCTAGCTTCCCTTGCCCTCTTCGCCTCATCCTTCAGCAACTTGTAGTCAATGCTGTCAACCATTGCCTTCCAGCTTGCTTCAACGATGTTTTCTGAAACTCCGACTGTGCTCCAGTTGGTCTCACCGTCTCCCGATTCTATTAGCACCCTTACGACTGCATCCGTTCCTCTTAACGTTGAGACTACTCTAACCCTATAGTCTTTGAGTTTAACTTCTTTTAGCGCGGGGTAGAATTTCTCAAGTGCCTTACGAAGGGCGTTATCGAGGGCGTTCACCGGGCCGTTTCCCACTGCCGCGGTGTGTTCGGTTACTCCATCAACCTGAACGATAACTGTAGCCTCTGAAATCGGGTCTTCGTCGTCTTTCCGCTTTTCTACGATTATCCTTGCCCCTTTGAGTTCAAAGTGTTTTCTATACTGCCCCAGGGCTTTTCTAACTAGAAGTTCAAATGACGCATCAGCGCCCTCAAACTCGTATCCCTGATTTTCCAACTTTTTGAGCTCACTAAGAATCTTCTGCACTTGTTTATCATTTGGCTCAAGTTCAATTCCAACCTCTTTGGCTTTGTAGATAATATTGCTCCTTCCGGATAGGTCGGAAACGAGAACCCGTCTTCTATTTCCTACAATCTCTGGGTTTATATGCTCGTAAGTTTCGGCTTTTTTCATAACTGCACTCACATGAAGTCCGCCCTTGTGGGCAAATGCGCTCTCTCCCACAAAAGGACGATTCTTGATTGGAGGAAGATTTGTAAGCTCATGGATAAAATGAGAGACCTCATATAGTTTTTTAAGCTCATCGTCGGAGATGGAGTTTATTCCAAGCTTTAGCTTCAAATTCGGAATGATTGAACATATTGCGTTCCCGCATCTCTCGCCGTATCCGTTCATAGTTCCCTGAACCTGGCTCGCTCCGCCCATTACCGCATAAAGTGTGTTTGCAACCCCTAATTCTCCGTCATTGTGGGTGTGGATTCCAAGTGAGGGGTTTCCGAGCTTTAAATTCACATCTCTTATTGTAGATTCAACCTCCCACGGTAGGGTACCTCCGTTCGTATCGCAAAGAACGAGCGTATCCGCTCCTCCATCCAAGGCGGCTTTAATGGCTGCGAGGGCGTATTCGGGATTCATTTTGTATCCATCAAAAAAGTGTTCTGCGTCAAAAAACACTTCATCTACTCTTTCTTTAAGATATGCAATGGAGTCATGAATTATTTCCAGATTTTCTTCGAGTGAAATCCTGAGTGCCTCTTTCACGTGAAAATCCCAGCTCTTTCCAACTATTGTAACTACAGGGGTCTCGGCTTCGAGGAGGGAATTAATGTTTCCATCCTCATCGCACTTTTTATCCGCTCTTCTTGTACTTCCAAAGGCTGCGATTCGGGATTTGTTTAGTCTTAATTTTTTTGCCTCCTTGAAAAACCCTTCGTCTCTCTCATTCGACCCTGGCCAGCCTCCTTCTATGTAATGAACTCCGACTTCATCGAGTTTAGAAGCAATACGAAGCTTATCCTGAATGGAAAAAGAGATATTCTCTCCCTGAGTTCCGTCTCTGAGGGTTACGTCATAGATTTTAACCACTCTCTCCGTCATTTCTTTTCTCCCAATAACTATTTAGCCACAAATAAAACGATGCATGATTCATGATACATGATGCACGATTTATTTTATATCTTGCATCTTGCATCGTGTATCTTGCATCATGATTACTTACTCTCCCAGATTAAAAGCATCATGAAGCGTGCGCACAGCAAGTTCTGTATATTTTTCCTCTATCACACATGAGATTTTTATCTCAGACGTGCTTATCATAATAATATTTATTCCCTCTTGCGCAAGTGCGGAGAACATTCGGGACGCAACTCCCGAATGGGTTTTCATGCCCAATCCAACAAGAGAAACCTTGGCGATTTTATCATTTGAGTCCACACCTTTTGCCCCCAGTTCTTTCGCGACCTGTTCGGTTTTTTTAATCGCTTTCTTAAAGTCCGTTTTAGGTACGGTAAATGTCATATCGGTATATCCTTCCGTGCTCACGTTCTGGACGATTATATCAACAACGATTCCTTCGTCGCCTAGCGGTGTAAAAAGCTTTGCGGCTATACCTGGACGATCTGGGACCTGCATCACTGTGATTTTTGCCTGATTTTTATCGCATGTTACTCCCGATAAAACCATATCTTCCATTTCAGCCATTGCTTCCTCCTCTTCTACAACCCATGTTCCTTCTGAATCGGGTCTTGATGTCGGACGTACGTGGATTGGGACTTTGAATTTCTTCGCAAACTCGACTGCCCTTGCCTGAAGCACCTTTGATCCGAGGCTCGACATCTCTAGCATCTCCTCGTAGGAGATTTTTTTAAGTTTTCTGGCGCTACTGCAAATTCCAGGATCTGTTGTATAAACTCCGTCTACGGCGTCTTTATAAAGTTCGCAAGCGTCTGCTTTAAGCACTGCAGCGAGAGCAACGGCCGTAAGATCAGAGCCACCTCTTCCCAAAGTCGTAACGTTTCCCTCTTTATCAACCCCTTGAAATCCAGCCACAACTACGATCCTTCCATTTAAAAGTGCGTTCCTTATTTTTTTATCGTCTATTTTTACTATTTTTGCTTTCGAGTAAGAATTATCGGTTAAAATTCCTATTTGATGTCCCTGAAATGATAACGCATCCCATCCCAGTGATTTAATCATCAAGGCAAGGAGCCCTGCAGAAACCTGCTCTCCGCTCGAGGTTATCACATCCAATTCCCTTTCATCAGGCGGGTCCATAATAGAACGAGAGAGTTTTATGAGACGATCGGTTTCTCCTGCCATAGCAGAAACTACCGCTATGACATCGTGTCCCTTCTCCTTGGTTCTAATTACGTGCTCTGCAACCCATTTTATTTTATCTGTGTTGGCAACACTCGTTCCACCGTACTTCTGAACAATGAGAGCCATTTTTCGTTTCCTTCGATTTTAATATAACGTTCGTTTTCAGAATTCGAGTTTTTTTCTTCTGGGATTTTGATCTCTATTTTTATCGTCTCTTCAGGAAGAATCTCCTTCACAAGATCAGCCCATTCAATAACTGAAACCCCATCCCCAAAAAAGTAGTCCTCATATCCAATTCCTTCAAGTTCATCTATACCTGAAATCCTATAAAGGTCAAAGTGATAAAGCGGTATTCTTCCCTCATAGGCGTTCATGATTACAAATGTCGGGCTATTTGGTTCTTCTTCAACCTTCAACCCCCTTGCGATACCCTTTACGAGCACCGTTTTTCCCGCTCCGAGTTGTCCTTTTAAAGCAATTATACTTCCAGGTTCAAGCAAGCTTCCAATTACTTCCCCTAGTCTAATTGTATCTTCTTCTTTTGATACATGAAGATAAAGACTACCAAATACCATTTCCTGTTCAAGTAACGAATTACTAGCGTTCATAACATCAATCCACCAGCAAGACTGGTGGACTACCCGGCTTTTTGTTTTATAACCCTACTTATTGGGTAGGTCACGAGTCTTGCTCGTAACAGTTCCACTAACGAATCCTATGGAAAAACTCCTCCTTTTTCCCGTGAAGAATCCTCTTAATCGCTTCAGGCATAAGATCGGCAACATCGCCAGCGATAATTCCAGCCTCTCCTTTCTTGTCAGCGGCCATATCCCCAGCTAATCCATGCGCAAAAACACCTAAGATACAAGCATCGGAGGGGCTATATCCCTGTGCCAAAAATCCCCCTATAACACCGCTGAGGACGTCTCCCATACCGCCAGAAGCCATACCGGGGTTCCCTGTAGGGTTTATAAATGCTCTGCCGTCTGGGGTTGAAATTACGGTTCTGGCTCCTTTTAACACGGTGTAAGCATTATACATAGATGAAAAATCCCTAGCAACGCCGATACGGTCTTTCTGCACTTCATCTGAGCTTTTACCGATTAAGCGAGACATCTCGCCGGGATGGGGGGTGAGGATAACAGGGACTTGGGTCTCTTTTAAGATGTTAAGATTCTGGGCAATAAGCGTAAGCCCGTCCGCATCAACCACGATTGGTAGTGTAGATTTTCTTAGAATCTCATAAAGAAAATTAGCCGTGTCCTCGGTTGTGGAGATTCCGGGTCCTATTGCGAGTGCTGTTTTTCTGGAAGACATGATTTTCAAAGCGGCAGCAAGGGATGCTTTTCCTAAGATGCCTCCTTCAGTTTCGGGAAGGGGTTCGGTCATGGCTTCAGTTAGCTTTTCTTCCATAATTGGATTTAGGCTTTTGGGAACACCAACTGTGACGAGTCCTGTTCCCACTCTCAGTGCCCCGAGCGCTACAAGCGTTGCGGCTCCTGTTTTTCCGGGAGAACCAGCGAGGATAAAGAGATGTCCAAAGGTGCCTTTGTGTGTGTCCGGATGTCGTGGCTTTAGAATTTTGCGAACCGTATCATATGTTATAAGTTCAAACGGAATTTCTTTTTCAAGAAAGTTCGGAGTTGTAATGTCCACTACATAAACCTTGCCTGCATAATCAATTCCAGGATAGATTGCAAGTCCCAACTTGGGAATGACAAAGGTTACGGTAACATCTGCTTTTACTGAGACTCCCAGGGGAAATCCGGTATCTGAATCGAGTCCTGAGGGGAGGTCTACCGCTAAACGAGGGATGGGTTGCGAATTTATAAATTCGATTACTTCTCTATGGAATCCTTCAACCTCTCTATCGAGACCGGTTCCAAAAAGGGCATCTATAATCAGGTCTGCTTGCTTATATTCTGACACACTACCCTTAAGCTCCACCATCTTCCCCCCGATTTTATGGAGAGCTTCTAAATTTGTAAGAGCATCACCTTTATATTTTTTTGGGTCTGATATTAAGTATGTAATTACATCGAAACCAGCCCCGATTAGATGCCTTGCTACAACAAACCCGTCTCCTCCGTTGCTTCCAGTGCCTGCGAATATTGCTGCTTTCTTTGCATAGGGGAAGTCCTCAAGAACGACTTTTGCCACAGCTCGCCCCGCATTTTCCATGAGAATAAGACCGGAAATTCCGAATTCTTCAATTGAAGTCCTGTCTATTTCTCTTACTATTTCACGGCTTGCTAGTTTCATAATTCTAGATTAAAAACATAACAAATTCATGAGGTATTGTACATAATGCCATTTCCATTTGCTCATTTGTTCCTAAGCTGTTGTTTCTTAAAGCGTCAGATGACAACTGACCCAATGACCGAGGTTCATTGGCGTTCACCCCGTGTGATATGATAGCTTTAATTTATCACACGGGGTAAATTCGTAGCTGAATAGCTAGATTTATTCTTTTCCCGTAAATCTCTTTTGATTTATGAATATCTCTTTCGCGGGTTTCCCGTCCAATTCCATAGGAATGTTTATGCCCAGAGCTGAGAGTACAGTTGATGCAGTATCGTAGATGTAAACTTCTTCCTTAATTTTGTAATCCTTCTTTACTACTTTTCCAAAAGCAATCCAGGGAATTGTCATCACCTGGGGATCAGAGCCTTCGTGTGTTTTTCCTTCACCTCCGTGATCGGATGTTATTATTATAATGGTTTCAGGATAAATTCCTGCCTCACGAAGAGATTCAATAATAACTCCGATGGCTCGGTCAACCTTCTCAAAAGCCTTGATATAATCTCGGGACATCCAACCCCTTTTATGTCCGGTAAGGTCAGGCTCTGGAAAGTGTATCAGCGTAAGTTGTGGTTTTGCGCTTTTCACATAAGCAGAGAAGTGAGAACCAATTTTCTCTATACTGTCCGCCGCCTCACCTGTGGATTCAAAATGATCAATACTTCCCGGCTTAGCAAGGTATTCGAGCTTATTTTTTCCCACAAACATGGCTGTTTTTAATCCTTGTTTTTTTGCTATCGAGAATATCGTCTCTTTATCTACGTAAATCATAGATGGATTCCAGAAGTTGAGCTTCTGCTTGTGTTTTTTGGTATCAAGTCCGGTAACAAGAGAAGTGTGAGCAGGGAGAGTTCGAGGAGGGATAACTGTGCAAGCTTCGAAAGTATATGAACCCTGCTTCATAAACGAATTTATATTTGGAGAATTGCTTTTAGAGATTGCATCGGGTCTTAAACCGTCAATTGTGATAACAACTGCGTACTTTACTGTCGTATTGTTTAACTGACTCTGGGTCGGGTTTTTGTTTGGTTCTGACGAGACGCTCAATCGAGTCGGCTCACGAACCTCTCCAAGGCTAAACCCGGCGAATAGAAGAAAAGTGACAAGAATTAAATTAATTAAAATTTCAAAAGACTTGTTCACAACGTTTAGGGGTAGGGGAAATTTTACTTATCTTCAGATTCTTTTATCAATTCTCTGTGCCTTACTCTTTTTTCTTTTCCTTTATCTTTCTTTGATTTGATCACTTTATCAGGCTTGGCAGTTTTCTTCCTGAGTTTGAAGAAACTTTCAAACTTAGACTGACTAAAGCCTTTTTTTCCTTTTTCATTCATGGATAAGGACATACCCTCAAATCTCATAGGGAAGGAGATCAAACGGGGAATTAGAAGGACTGGTTACTATTTAAAAGCAAATAATCAATAAAGTTCCAGTCCTACTTGGCCATCCCTCCATATGGAATAGGTCTTGCATCACCAAGAGTTTGTATAACAGTTTTTACAAACTCTTCGGCATGTTGCCAGCAGAGAAAATAAGTAAAAGAGACCCCTGCTCCAACAGGGCTGGAAAGGCTTGAGATTGAAAACGATTGATAGTGCCTACTGCACAAATCCTTCTTACACACTGCGCATTCTTTTATTGCCTGTCTTGTTCCTTCACTGTTGCAAGCGCCTTTGTCATCCACATGATCACACACTAGTACCTCAACCTCCACGATTTTCTTAGCCATTTCTAATCCCCCTTTCTACTGTTAAGCTTAAACGGTCGGTTTTGTTATGGTTTAACCTCTTTCTAATCACAAATTACTAGAAATTAAACTAAATTAAGTATAACAAGTCAATATGTTATTTAATTAAGTAAGGAAAGGCTGCATTGTGCTATCTTAAATACAGCGTTTAAAAATCCCCCTTGATTCTTTTCCTGTATTCCGTTTATACTTTCACGATGCTTACACTAAAACAGGGCATTAATGGAACGATTAAGTTTCTCTACACTAAGGCTTCTGGCAGGCCCAAGCTTGTTAATCTCGAAATAACGAAGCTTTGTAACGCCGGATGCGACTTCTGCGATTATTGGCAGACAAAGCATGAAATAAGGCTTTCGGATTATCGTCCTGTAATAAAAAAGATCAATCCTCTTGTTACCGTGATTACAGGTGGGGAGCCTATGATAAGAAAGGACCTTCCTGATATAGTAAGACAGGTAAAAGAGTGTTCCTTGTTTATATTTACCTCTATGGTTACAAAGGGTGATCTGCTGACATTGGAAAAGGCACAGGAACTCTTCGATGCAGGTCTTGATCAAATAGCAATATCGCTCGATTTTCCTGGAGAAAAGCACGATTCCTACAGGGGTGTTCCTGGGCTTTGGAATCATTTATCAACCCTTCTTCCCGAGCTTTCTAAGAAATTTAGCAAAAAGAGCATTGTCATCAACACGATCATCATGGAAGATAATCTGGATCAGATTGTTGATATTGCTCATAAAGCCAAAGAGTGGGGAATAGGGATTTCCTTCAGTTCCTATTCTGTAATGAAAACCAATAATACCGCCCACTTCGTCAAGCATAAGCAACTTGAAAAGATTAGCAAGTTAATCGAGGAGCTTATTGAACTCAGAAGAAAATGGAAGGGAGTTATCCTATCCACTGAGTATTATTTAAAGGAAATACCTGCTTATTTTGAAAAGGGCGGAGTCCCCGATTGCTTTGCCGGGATTAACCATATTCAGGTGACTCCCAGCGGTCACTTAAAGCGATGCTCTGAAATGCCTGTTACAGCGCACTATACCGAATATCATCCGAGAATTTATGATAAAACTAAATGCACGGCTTGCTGGTATAGCTGTCGTGGCGAAACTCAAAGCCCTGCAAGCTTTAGAAGGGCTCTTGAGTATATGGGGGTTTGGGTTTAGGTTTGTGATTATTTAGCCACGGATTTACACGAATGGACACAAATGAAAAGATAATAAATTGGTTACTAGTCAAATGACAAAAGATGAAAGTAGGAGCGGCTTCTAGCCGCGATACAGTCGCGCCAGGGATGGCGCTCCTACATGAAATGTAGGTTATTTATTTGTTTGAATTATAGAAAATGCCCTGCCGCTACCCGCATTTTTCGTGTTTATGTGTGGCTAAACGTTTAGTTAACTTTTAACCCGCCAGATGGTTCCTTGAGGAGTGTCCTCTAACAATATTCCCTTAGAGCTTAAGTAATCCCGGATTTCGTCTGCTCGCTTCCAGTTCTTTTCCTTTCTTGAGGCTGTTCTTTCTTCGATTAATTGTTTAATCTCCTCCTCAGTCATCTCAAGAGCGCTCTTACTCAGTTTTTCTCTTTGTAGGTAATCTTTTGGGTCAAGTTCTAAGATGCCAAGAACGCTTCCGAAAACCCTTACCTCTTTCAGAGCTTCTTCTAGCGTAGATGTCCATCCAAAAGAGTCAATTGATCTATTAATTGCTCTCGCCAAATCAAACAGGTTTCCAAGAGCATCCGCAGTATTAAAGTCATCATACATTGCCTCAATCCAAGTAGTCTTAAACTTGTTTAAATTACCTGCGAGCTCTGAGTCTCCTTTCCTTCCATTATTTTTCTGGTCTTTTGCTCGTTTGAGAGTGATATATAGCCTTTCCAGTGCCGACTCGTTTTCATCCATAGTGTCTTCTGAAAAATCTGCCGGATTTTGATACTGGTGGGACAGGAAGAACAGCCTGATTGCCTCCTTGCTCCATCTTGTTAGGGCTTCTCTGACGTTAATGATATTCCCGATGGATTTTGACATCTTTGCGCGATTGATTTCAATAAGCCCGTTATGAACCCAGTACCTTACAAATTCAACTCCTGTAGCAGCCTCAGATTGGGCTATCTCATTTTCGTGATGCGGGAATATCAGGTCCTTTCCCCCTCCGTGAAGCTCGAAACTACTGCCCAGATACTTCATGCTCATTGTGGAGCACTCGATGTGCCATCCAGGCCGTCCCTGTCCCCAAGGGCTTTCCCACCAGGGTTCTCCCGGCTTTGATCCCTTCCAGAGGGCAAAGTCGAGTGGGTCTTCTTTTCGCTCGTTTATGTCAATTCTCACTCCTGCAAGCATCTCATCTGGAGCTCTCTTTGAGAGCTTCCCGTAACTGGGGAACTTTTTGATTGAGAAAAAAACATCGCCTCCAGATTGATAAGCGTATCCTCTGTCAATAATGGTTTTTATAAGATCAATGATCTCAGGTACATGCTCAGTAACCTTTGGTTGAAAAGTCGGAGCTTGGACTCCTAAAGAATCCATGTCTTCAATATACTCCTCAGTGTATATTCGCGCTATTTCTTGAGGTGGGATTCCCGTTTCATTGGATTTATTTATGATTTTGTCGTCTATGTCTGTAAAATTTCTCGCATATGTTACTTCGTAGCCTACATTTTTTAAGAATCTCTGTATTACATCAAACGTTACGGCGGCTCTTGCATGTCCCAGGTGGGCAGAGCTGTAAACGGTAGGTCCGCATACGTATATTCTTATCTTTTTCCCCTCAAATGGGGCGAGGTCTTCTTTCTTTTGTGACAGAGTGTTATAGATTCTTATTTTGTTTTCCATGAGATGTGAATTAGCTACAAAAGACTTGATTCGTGATGCATGATTAATCTTGTATCCTGCATCGTGCATCTTGCATCAATTCAAATCAAATCTTCTCCTCCATCTACTCCAATCACATTTCCCGTTATCCAGTGTGCGCCTCCATGAGAAAGCGCAACTATGGCTTCCGCTACGTCTTTTGTAGTGGTAAGCCGTCCGCTTGGGTTTACTCTAAGGGCATTTCCTATAATCGTTTCATTTCCTGGAATCTTGCGAAGAGCGGGTGTATCAGTAACCCCTGCTCTAATGGCGTTTGCCGTAATTCCATAGGGTGCTAATTCAACTGCCAGCTGTCTTATGTGCGATTCGAGAGCCGCTTTTGAAGCGGATACGGGGCCATAAGTAGGCCACACCCTGTGATCTCCAGCGCTTGTCATAGCAAAAATCCTTCCACCGGTTACCATGAGCTTTCTATGAACCAGTTCTTGAGTCCAGTAAACAAGGCTATGAGCCATGACGTCAAGGGTCATATTCATATTTGTATCAGTTACCATTTCCTTCGTTGAAGCACCGATATAGGGCTTTAGAGTTCCAAAGGCGAGCGAGTGAACTAGAACCTTTATTCCTGAAGGATTGCCGCTTTCTTTTATTATTCCTTCTATTTGGTCCAGTGTTTCTCTGCGTTTTTCCGGGTCGGCAGCATTGTTATTGAAAAAAACCGCCTGTCTTCCCTTTTCCCTTATTTGGCTTGCAATCCGCTCCACATTCTCCATGGTGGACTTTCTATCTAGGTGGACACCAAATACGTGCATTCCCGCTTCTGCAAGCTCAATACCTATTGCTTCACCAAAACCGCTTGATGCTCCAAGTATCAAAGCCCAGTTATCTTTCAAGCCACTTTCAGCACTCAAAGTCCTTCCTCCTTATATATCTTTAGACAAACCGGAAATAGATAGAGATTCTACGCACTTTAAGATAGAATTCAAGGAGTGTCCTGAACTAGAATAATACTGCAAAATGACCTAAGAAGCTTCCCGACCAACTCCACGAGGCTTTACGATTCAAGCAATATAATATAGACTTTTTCAACAGCCTCTTAGGCATCTTTGTCATCATCAAAAGGCTCCGCTATCTCTAGAATAACACTCGGTTTTTCTGAACTCGGTAATTCTTCTACTTTTCGCAAACTACGCTGAACAGCTCGTGTGCGGACGTCGACATCATCAATTTTATTCGATGCTTCTTGAAACTTTTTCTTTACAGCATCTATTGCTGAGCCAAATTTGCCGAATTCAGTTTTAATAGCACTAAGTATATTCCACACTTCACTTGATCGTTTTTGGATTTTTAGTGTTTTAAATCCCATTTGCAGACTGTTAAGCAATGCTGCAAAGGTAGTAGGTCCCGCAACAATAACTCGGTAGCTTTGTTGCAGCTCTTCAATTAGACCTGGCTGTCTTATAACTTCAGCAAACAGACCTTCAATAGGAAGAAACATAATTCCAAAATCTGTAGTCTTGGGAGGATAGAGATATTTCAAAGATATATCCTTTGCGCAGCCAATTGCTCTAGCCTTCAAACCATTACTTGCCTCCGTGACTGTGGTGAAATCTGCCCTTTCCTGCGCATCAATCAATCGCTGGTAATCCTCAATAGGAAACTTAGAATCCACTGGAAGCCAGACTACGTCCATTTTATCCATGTCTTGTCCAGGTAGTTTAATGGCATACTCTACAACTTCATCACTTCCTTCTTTAGTCTTCACATTCTTCTCGTACTGATCTGGTGTAAGCATCTGCTCAAGAATAGCACCTAATTGTACCTCGCCCCATCCACCTCTCGTTTTCACATTTGTGAGGACTCGTTTTAGATCACCTACACCTGATGCTAAAACCTGCATTTCCCCTAGACCCTTATGAACCTGCTCAAGGCGTTCGGAAACCTGTTTGAAAGACTCTCCTAACCGTTTTTCAAGAGTACCCTGTAATTTCTCGTCAACCGTGCTTCTCATCTGTTCAATCTGTTTTGCATTGTCTTCCTGAATCTGCTTTAGCTTTGTCTCAACAATCTCTCGCATAGCCTCAAGTTTTGCCTCATTTGATAAGGTTAACTTGGAAATGTTTTCAGAAAATGTCTCAAGTTGTCCTTTCTGTAGTTGAGCCATTTCTCCCATTTCCTTTAGAACCAATTCATTAAATGATTTAAGGGCTGAGAAAATTTCAGTGCGTAGTTGAGAAGCCGAATAATTGCTGTCTTCCCGCGTTTTTTCGAGCCTATTACCGGTTTCAGCTTGGAATGACTTTAGACTTTGCTCAAGCGTTACACGAAATCTTTCGGTCGAATCTTGAAACGACTGTGCAGCTGACTGAAGTTGATTGGAAAAATTTTGTAGAGCGTTTTGCTGTAACTCACTATTTTCA
>JACPIY010000085.1 GCA_016187835.1 Deltaproteobacteria bacterium
AATTATTACAATAAGAAGAATTTCTTTTGATTTTCAATAAATTGGATAAAATCCTGGATCACCAAATAAAATGAGTTGTCACATAGCTAATGTCATTAATTGTCTAGGATTCTCTTTTTATGGCGTCGGAAAAGTATTGCTAAATGATGAAATTAACTTGTTGCCCTATACTAAAATATCACAATCACCCTACCAATGGGCTTTTACAAAAATTATCAAGATAGATAAAATGAGAAGCTAAATGTTAAAGTCCTATCTGAAAAATGTATACGAAATTGCCAATCGTGGAGACACAAGGGAAGAAAGCTATCCCTTGATGATATAAGGCACTATTGTAAGGTTGTTACAGCCATTCAAAAAACTATTGACCTCCAAAAAGAGGTTGAGGATATTTATCCACAAGTTGAGAATGAGATTATAGAGTTTAAAGAAGAGGAGATTGAGTCCTAAACCCTACATACCAAGTGTTAGGTCAGCTTATTTAAGAAATATAAAATTATGAGGTATTCACCTAATATACAGGCTTTTATCAATGTTAATAAAAAAATCTCAATCTTTGGTAGACCGTTAAGTTAACTTCTCAAAAAGATTGAAATGTCTTTTGTACACTTTTAGTATACATAAGTTGTTTTTTTATTGCGTTGAAAAATTAGAAAAAACCCTTTTGTTATGGTGTCAGAAAACCTCAAGGAGATAAAGTTTTGGTCAAAAAACAGTCAAGTTTTAGTATAGTTTTTTTACCCAAACCAACGTTTCACAGTTCCCAAACCTAAATCAAAATTCAATGACTCTTTCTCCTGAAAGCTAACACCGGTTCTCTCTTCTTTCATAGAAGATAGGCACTTTAGGAAAAGATGAAAAAGGCGGTCAGTAGTTATTTCAGCTAATTCTCTCCTGTCCAATTCTTCTTTCAGTTTCTTAAAAACCTCTCCGAGTAACTCAATTCTTTTTACTTGAGTCATAAGGAATTGCTCTTGTAAAGCCTCAAGCTCTATAGCCTTTAAATTTGCTATCTCTAGTTCTAATTCTTTTGACCAGTTAATGAGGGTTTGCTTACTAACTGAAAGTTCTTGGGCAAGGCATTATATAAAGACTTAGAACTAAAGTAATAGTTTATTCAAGAAAATTGATTTTTTTCAAATAAAAATCTAACCAAAGTCTAATTTCTTTATTTTCAAATTGGTTTATAAATAATGTAGTCACATATACAATGCAAATTAAAAACTAAGACCATAAGAAAAAGACAATACCACCAAAAACAATAATCAGTAATGGGGATATAATCTATGAAAAGGCTATTTAGGCTAAAGTCATTAGTTAATAACTTCTCTCATAAAGGAAGCATATATGATGGAGTAGAAGTGTGTTGGTTGGTTGTTTACAGAGATAACTGGATATCTTCTCAAGAACAATTAACGAATGGTTATATAAAGAATTCAGAAAACCCATCCTATATTTCTGAAGAAAATTTATACGAACTTTTTTCAGAAGAAGAATCTAATGCTTTTAAAGAATATATCTATGGAACCCATAATAAACAAGAATGTGAGATAAGAGAAACGGACGCACAAATTGAGATCGAAACCTGGGGATATGGGGATAGAGCCCTCGGACATAAAGAAGGCTTCTACAGGATTGACGTGAATGATAGCTATAACTTGCCTTTCGTGGTATGGGGTTATTATGACGTAACCTATGCTAAAGATGTCAGTTGGCTTGTATATGGAGTGGAATCCATAGAAATGGTATTGGACAAATTTGGAATTGCCGTAACAGATATAAACAAATTAAAAACTACAATAGAAGATTTGAAAAACAATGGGTTGTTTGTAGAGAGACACATTACTATTCGAGAAAGATTAACATATTAAGACAATTGAATACTATTCCCTGCACCAAATAATTTTTTACCAATTTAGTTCTGTCTAATGAATAGGTGCATATCCTACCGTTATTTCACCTTTCATTATCATAACGCCGTAGGGAGTAATCGATATCTTACCAGAAGCTTTCTCACAACTTATTAATTCTGAACGAGACAGGTTTTCAACTATAAAGTCCACTTCAGATGCCTCGTATTCTAGCCTTTTACCAATCTCATACATATCGAACAAACTGGACCGGTCACCCTTAGATAAACTGTATAAAATTGAAAGGTAATTAGAAGCTTTACTCTGAATCCGCTCTATTTCTTCTTCCTCGTGTTTCCCTCCCAAAGCGAGGTGTAAGGGACGGGCTGGCTTTATCATATTTAACATTAATTTGCTATATTCGTTTACGGTTGAATATGCTAACTGTATCATATTATTGAAAAAATTGATATTGTCTTCATATAGTTCTTGAGCTAACCTCATGTTAATTATCATCTCCTGATATCTAATCTATTAATTTTTCTCTAATAGTCAAGTCATAAAAATGCTTCTTGACAAGAATACAATCAATAAAATATAATGATGAATAATATATAGGAAGATTGATAAGTGGTTGAAATAATTTCAATTTAATAGGTCGAAAGGGAATTATGCTGACCTAAATTAAATTGAAATTTATGATTTTAGAGGAGGATGATGAGATGGATACAATTCTTCTTATTGCAGAAGAAGATCAAAGAATAAAAAACATAGTTCGCTTTACGTTTGAACAAATGGATTATAAAGTCGTATCCACAAGCAGTGGAGTGGATGCGGTTTTGAAAACAACAGAGATAAAACCGGACTTAGTCCTTGTTGATGTTTCACTACCAGACAAAAACGGTTATGAAGTCGCAAGGGAAATAAAAAATAACCCTATTCTCCAAAACACACCCGTGATTCTGCTTATCTCATCTTTTGTCACTTTTAACAAAACTAAAGTCACGGAATCTCTTGCAGATGATTTTATAATAAAACCATTTGAGTTCGACGAAATAATAAAAAAAGTTAAATCTCTAACGATCCCAAGCAAAAATAAAATTAAACCCCCCATTATACTAAACAGAGAGAGAAAAGAAACGTTTGCTAAGGTAATGTTAGCACTATTTGTTATTTCTTTACTCACTACCCCTATTCTATATTTAAATAGCAGGTCCAATCCGCCTAGGATTGAACCTAACTCGAAGCAGGCATATGAACAAGTCAAGAACGACTCAGGAAGTGATAAATTACTTCTTGTTAAATCAAATGCCGTATCCATCTCTGAAGGACAAAAGATAACAATAACTCTCAATAAAAATGGGAAGATATTTATAAATGATACAAAATACGCTTTTTCAGAACTCAATTTTGAGATTTCCAAGCTCATTGCCAGTTTGGGCAAACAAATAGAAGAACAAGTGGTACTTATCAAAGCCGATCCCAGTGTACCTTATGGAAATGTGATAGAAGTCTCGGCAGAGATCAAAAAGGTAGGCATTAAGAAGATAGAGCTTGATACTGAGCCTCTATTTCTCACTGAATCAGAACAGTTGGGTGATAGAGAAACTTCTAAAGAGGATGATAGTAAAAGCTCACAGAACAAGGAACTCCAAGTCCCTAGACAACTACCCAAAATCGAGGTAGTCAAGGAAGAAAGGCCTAAAGTGACCTATACGATGGTATCTCATACCGACAAGGAGAATGGGAAAAAGGTAACTGATGGTTTAAAGCTTGCTGAAGCGTCTAGAACCTCTGTACTAAAAGAGACAGAAAAAAAACAGACTGCTTCTAAACAGATAGAACACAAAGTTACCGGAGAGACCAAGAAAAAAGTCGAAGAGAAAAAGGGTCCTAAAGAAGACCAAATCAAAACTTCCCGGACAGCAGGAATAGAAGCTTCAGATAAACTCAAAAAAGCTGAAGCAAAAAAGGAAACTCCCAAACAAAAAACATCTATAAAGAATGAGATAGAAATTAAAGGAAACAAATACATTGTTAAGAAAGGAGAAACCCTATGGAGAATATCAAAAAAATTTAACACCTCCGTTCAAAACCTAATGGTTGCTAACAAACTAAAAGACAATAAAATCCAATACGGCAAGGTTTTGATTGTTCCAAGTCTTAAAGAACAACCTCAAAACAAAACGGAGGCATTGGAAAGGAAAAAAAATAACAACTTCTTAAACGATATTAAAATTACTGACTGGTCCCTTTATGTCGCCTGGGGCATGCCCACCCTTCACAATGTTACAATTGAGAACACAAGTAATACGAGCTATTCAGACATCAAAATTAAAGTGCTCTACTATTATTCTTACTCCACCGATTCAGCGAAATTAGAAACAGGGGAAGTTGAGGGAACATTACCCGTAACAGTCCCCGCTTACAGCAAGAAGACTTATCTTCAGAAGGGAATCACCCTAAAACAGGGTTCTGCTTCTAGTATGTTTGCGGGAGCAAAGGAGATAAATATTATAGGAGCAACCCCGATCAAAAAAGTAAATGTGTATTCGTTAAAATAAGGGAGAATTTGTGCCCAAATCTAATCCTTTATTTTTGGTGGAGGCGCTGGGAATCGAACCCAGGTCCGAAAAAGAGCATCACCCAGCATCTACATGTTTAGCCCATATTTTAGTTCTCGCAGTGAAACCTCCTATGGACAGGCTTTTCACTACCAGCTTGAGAGTTTATTCGTCCACAAATGCCCCAAGCACCATCCGCGAACTATCCCGTCTAGTTTACGCCTCATAAAAACCCAACGGGCGAGATTTTTTGAGACGTCACTGCTTTAGTTAAGCAGCGAGTGCGTTTATTGGTTCGGCACTTAATTGTGCTCTGCCAGTTTTGCGAGTTAGCAGAAACTCGACATGCAGCTTGAGCTGTCCCATTCTCCGTCGAAGCCGATCGCCCCCAGTTGTCAAAGACCTTGATGCTTTTAGTAATTAGCAATTAGTGTTTAGAGACTCAACGCGTGAACTAATTACCAACCATCAGAAAGTAAGCACCTAATAACATTATACCCAATTATTATAGAGACAATTAAATTTTAAAACGGTTTTTCTTAAAGACTTTATCAATCTCTCTCTGAGCTTCTCGTCGCTTTATAGCCTCGCGTTTGTCGTAACCCTTTTTTCCCTTCGCCAATGCAAGCTCAACCTTAGCGCGTCCATTTTTAAAGTAAATCTTCACGGGAATTAAGGTATAACCTCTTATTCTAGTCTTCCCGATAAGCCGCTCTATCTCGCGTTTGTGAAGAAGAAGTTTTCTTTCTCTCGTAGGTTCATGATTAAACCTATTCGCGCCTTCATAAGGAGCAATATAGCTATTTATTAAGAATACTTCTCCCTCCTTAAGCATGGCAAAACTCTCTTTTATGCTTGCCTTTGCATCACGAAGAGATTTAACCTCAGACCCTTTTAGCTCGATTCCCGTTTCGTATTTTTCTTCGAGAAAAAAATCCCTGTGTGCCTTCGGATTTTTACAGACAATTTTCTCCATTTCTTTAATATAATAGTTGAATTTATAAAATCAAATCGACTCGAAGTCTTAAACATGCCATATCATTTTACTGTTGAAATACTGCATTAATGGTATCTATGATGTTTGTCCACCAGCGAGCCTTCGTCCCGAGGACATTCGCCAGCTCAGTCGAAGGCCTCAGGCCGAGGGGACCGATAGGCTACCAGATATTTGTGTTATGCCAGTGCCTAATGGGTAGCTCACGAGTCTTGCTCGTGAGCGCCTTATTCATTTTCATTTTTCCCTATACGGCTAGTTCTGGCGAGAATAGAATACAAGCCGCACAGATATTTTATGTATAGTCCAAAAACTGCGACGAGTTTGAAGAAGAAATTAGAAAATGAAGGCTTGGGGCATAAATACCATTGTTTTCCCGGTATTTGGAAATAGGGGAGACAGAATCCACGGAATAGCCAACCCACAGTCCGATGTCGGAGTTTGTTATTCTACTTCTCATTCTCCGGTTATAGACGATATTCTTGGCAATGTCGCTCAGATTACGCACTCGCATAGAATTAAACACTTTGCGTGGATTACAACAAGGCGCGCAATCTATGAAGCTAGTAATAATATGCTTGATAAAGAGTTTCTAGTGGCTAAAATGTTTTCTTGCTATCTAACAAAATCGTCACAGGTCCAGAATTGATAATATGTACATCCATAATGGTGCGGAATCTTCCAGTCTCAACCTTAACTCCTCTTTTCCTTATCTCCTCTACAAAAAGGCCGTAGAGCCTTTCTGCCACATCAGGAGGAGCGACTCCATCAAACGAGGGACGCCTTCCTTTTCGGCAATCTCCATAGAGAGTAAACTGAGACACAGCTAAAATTTCTCCTCCTACATCTTTAATTGAAAGATTCATCTTTCCCAAATCATCTTCAAAAATCCTTAACCCTAAAACTTTTTCAGTTACATATTCAACATCTTTTTCAGTATCGTCTTTTCCAACTCCTACAAGCACGAGAAGTCCCGCTCCAATTTTCCCCACAACTTCTCCGTCAATCTCAACTTTTGCTTCTTTTACCCTTTGAACCACGGCTCTCATTTTAGTTGCTCCTTAGTGAAGTGATATTCTCTAGTTTCCATGTAGTTTCAGGATGAATAAAGAAAAATCAACTTAGAGAAATATTATTTTATACGAGAAACGCATGAAAGGAGTCATACAGGCCAATCTTCACATGTGGCTCTATCACAGGGAGCTTTACTTCCCATCATCTATGTTATAAATTAAGATTTAGTATTCAGGTATTATGGAAGAAGTAAATGAAGGAAAAGGCATAAAAGGAGATATTTCTACGAACCTTATTGTAGAAAATACGTACTTTTCTAGTAAAGGCGTTAAATGCGCTGGAGTATTGTACAGGCCTATAAATATAGATTCTCCTCCAGTTGTGATCATGGCTCATGGTTTTGGTGCAGAGATGAGCTACGGTCTTCCTGCATTTGCACAAAGATTTGCTGAAAATGGTTTGGCAGTATTTCTCTTTGATTATAGATGCTTCGGTAAAAGTGACGGACATCCAAGAAATCTAGTCAGTCCATCCCGTCATCTCCAAGACTGGCAAGCGGCTATCAAGTACGTACAAACGCTACCTGGAATCGATACAGGAAACATTGCGTTATGGGGAACATCCTTTAGTGGTGGGCATGTTATTGTAATGGCCACTAAGAATCGCAACATAAAGGCAATAGTATTACAGACTCCTCATGTTGATGGTTTTTCAGTAGCTCTTAGCATGGATCTTAGAAAGCTAATAAGATGTATTGAAGCCGCTCTTAAGGACCTCTTTAGAATCGTTACCTTAAGAGGGCCATATTATGTCCCAATAGTAGGCAAATCAGATACCTTTGCAGTTTTGAATTCACCCGATGCTCTTTCCGGTTACATGGCATTAATTCCAGAGGGCCATGAATTTAAGAACGAATGTCCCGCAAGGATTTTTCTAACAGCTCTTTTTTATAGACCAGTGACATTTGCTAAGAAAGTGAAATGTCCTGCGTTGGTGGTGATTGCGGAAAAAGACTCTATCATCAACCCACACGCAGTTAAGAAAACGGCACTAAAAATGAGCAATGCGGCGTTAAAAAGCATGCCAATCGGCCATTTTGATGTTTATCAGGGGGAAATTTTTGCCGAACTAGTGAATGCCGAATGCGATTTTCTTAAAAAATATTTGAAGAACAGTTGATCACAAAACTCGTCACTTCTAATGAAGGGATTGCTTCGCTTCACTCGCAAGGACAGTGGAAACCATGTAGCAAGACTGACAAGTTAAAGAAAGAAGACACTTGATGACTGTCAAACAACAGAGTTAAATTTAAATGATTTTACGATTCCTCAAAAAAGTAGTAAAATTAAGTGCATCTTATGAACAAAGGAGAAAGGAGGTATAAATGAAGATTCTAAAGATGACTTTAATTTTGTTTGGATTCATTTTGTTATCTTTTTTATATGTAAACGCTGACGCGAATTCGTCCGAACCCGGAAAACGTCTTATTGTACATACCGTAAAGGGAGGGGAAGAGCTGCACCTGCTTGCCGGATATTACCTTCTTAACTCCAGAGAATGGTACAAAATCCATAGCTGGAACTCGGATGTGATTAAAAATACCAACAGAATCAATCCAGGACAAGATTTAATAGTTTACGTTAATAACGACTGGCAACCACCATATAACCTTGATGAATATGTACAAAGTATTGGAAGGAGATAAGATATTAAGGCTTGGTAAAACAATGAAGGAAAGTAGAGACACGCCATGGCGTGTCTCTACTCATTTATCTCCATTTAAAAAATAGTAAGAATTCCAAATGCAGCTCCGAGCGTGCTTAGAGGTGCCAAATCTTCCTGGGTATCAACTCCCTTTTCCACTTTTGTAACAGCATGGTGAGCATCAAAATAAAGGGTATCATCACTTACAAGCTTGCCAAGCGTGCCTTCCCCTTTGTTAACTTTTTTGAGTATCGAGTTTAGATTGGTAGCCGCCTCTGTAGTTTCGTTATAAAGCGTCTCATCGTTGAGGAGCTTACCAAATGTTCCTTTAGCATTGGTCAACTTTTCCGAAAGCTGACCGAGGTTCGCTACCGTCTTTTTTGTCTCATTATAAAGGGATTCATCTTTTAAGAGTTTCCCGAGTGTTCCTTCTCCCTGGTTTATAGAGACGGCGATCTCATTCATGCTTGCAAATGTCTCTTTTACTTCATTGTATAGAGAATCGTCTTTCAGTAATTTTCCTATTGTTCCTTCACCCTTTGCAGCTCCGGCCAGTACCGAATCCAGGTTATTCAATAAGCTGCTTATCCTTTCCTTATTCTCACCAAACGCGCCAAACATAGCCTCAATTGAGCTTACCGAAGACTCCACCTTGGCCAGTATTTCATTTATATCCGCTGGCTCTTCACTTGGAAGAATACTCCCGGGTGGTGCTACCGGACTTGTAGAAGAGCCGAATGTAAGATTAACATAACTTGTCCCAAGGAGGCTCGTAAGTCTTATAGACGCAACGGAATCTTTTTTAACCGGTGCTTCTTCTTTAAGCTCCATTTTTACCTCTATCTTTCCATCCACTATCTTTATTTTAGAGACTTTCCCCACTTCAACACCTTGAAGCTTTACAGGGTTCCCCTCTCTAAGCTCACCTACAGATTTAAAATAGCTCCTTAATGAATACCCTTTTGTTAAAAAAGGAATCTCTCCGATAAACTCAAATACCGCAAGAAGTATCACCAATCCCACGATAAAAAAGATGCCCACCATAGCCTCTGTTCTCATATCTCACTACCTCCTTCTTCTCTCTCAAATTGGGGGGCTATAAAATTCCTTACAACCGGATTTTTACTCCTACTAATCTCTTCTGGAGTACCTAACTCTACGATTTGTCCTTCGCTAAGCACTGCGATCCTATCCGCAATGTAGAATGCTAAATCAATTGTGTGGGTCACTACGATTTGTGTAATCTCAACGTGCTCTCTGAGGTTTAGTATTACATCCCCTATTGTTCGGGTCATCATAGGGTCGAGCTCTGCCGTTGGCTCGTCAAAGAGAATAAGATCAGGATTCATTACAAGGGCCCGTGCTATAGCCACTCTTTTTTGCATACCACCGCTTAGCTCTGAAGGCATTATATTTTCTTTTCCCTCAAGGCCGACTAAAGAGAGCGCACTTGAAACGACCTTTCTAATCTTATTCTCGTCTTTAAATACTCTATGTTCTCTTAAGTAAAGCGCTACGTTTTCTTCGACTGAAAGTGAATTAAAAAGCGCTGAGGATTGAAACACAATGGCAAGTGTATGTTTCTTTCTTAACTCTTCGTCATTAACATCAATCCCGCCAATGAGGATCCTTCCCGAATCCGGTTTCTCAAGTCCTATTATATGTCGAAGGAGAACGCTTTTTCCCGATCCGCTTTTTCCTAAAATAACCACTGTTTCAGCCGGCTTTATCTCCAAATTCAAACTTCTTAGAACATGGTTATTTCCGAAGGATTTGTTTAAATTAATGATTTTTACATCTACAGGCGTACTCTTTAGATACTCCAGTAAAACACCTTCTCCAGCATTTTTCTTCTTTATATCTTTTGTCTCAGTTCTTACATCCATTTACATTAACCTTTTTTGTAAGTCTAGTAAGAGCAAAACCCTGGTAATAAAATAATCGAAAATTAAGATTAAAATAAATGACAATACCACAGCCCTTGTCACAGAAGTTCCTATTTCTCTCGGGCCTCCTTTGGTCTTAAGCCCCACATAACAGCAGACTATAGAAATTATAATACCGAAAACTGCAGCTTTAACCAAACCATTTAGAACATCCGAAACCTCCACAAATTCCGAAAGATTTCTATAGTAAACATCAAATGAAACACCAATTTCGGGATTTGCCGCTGAAACAACAGCACCTCCAAACCAGCCTATCACATCCATATAAATTACTAAAATAGGAAGGGCAATAAAGCTTGCTAGAAACCTGGGCATTACAAGAAAACGCACGGGATCGATATCCATGGTTTTAAGAGCATCTATTTCCTGATAAACGCTCATAGAGCCAATCTCAGCAGTCATTGCCGATCCAACTCGACCTGCAACAAGAATGGAAGCCATAACAGGACCAAGTTCCCTTACCATTGATATTCCAACAATGCCTCCGATATTTTCTTGTAGCCCAAAAAGGGCTAGAGTCGGACCAGATTGTAGCGCAAGCACGCCTCCGATAAATATTGAAATAAGAGCCGCGACAGGAAGAGTGTAGCTTCCAACCTCTGCTATCTGTCTAAAGATCTTCTCTCTGTTGCTGAGAGCACCTTTACACCAGTAAATGCTCTCAACAAGAAGTCCAAGAATCTCTCCGGTAGTTTGAAAAAACGCCGTTACGCCATTCATCTTTTTTCTCCTCCTCTAGCATCTAACGTGTCTTTAAAAGAAACATTAATAGGGATGAAAAGGAATTTGTATGTCTTTTTATTGGAATCCGTCTTATACCCAAAAAGTCCTCCAAAAAGATAGACTTTCGATCCCTCTCTCCATTCCTTGTATGAAAAGATAGGAATAATTGGTTTAATTTCTACCTCAGTTTTTTCTTTATCGGTTTTCTTCCTAAAAGAATTCCAGAGAAAAGATGAAACGCTTCTTCCGTCTTTATACTTCTTCCACTCGAATAGTCTCCACAAAGAAGAATAGTTTCTTTCAATACCTTCGTTGTTTGATAAAAACGGCTCCAGAATTGAAAGTAAATGAAAACTCCTGTTTCCCTCGGCGTCTCTCTTATAGCTAAAAAGCGGCCAGAGGTCTATCCTCCTTGCATTCCTTCCGCCCTCGATAATGGGCTCCTCCTTCATGTCAGAGTAAAGAAACAAAAGTATTTTCTTTCTCGTTCTTCTATGGTCTTCGAGAGTATTTTTGTTGTATCTATATAGCGGCCATAGAAAAAAGCCCTCTTCGTCCTTGCCATCTACCTCACTAGCATAAAATGGAAAAACCCTGTCTTCCCGTTTTTTTCCTCTAGTAAAATTGATAATGGGCCATGGCACATCCCATCTTTCTATTCCTTTTCTCCTATCCACGAGACGGTTAAACAGAGGCCAGAGATAAGTATCCCGCGTCCTATCCGGAGAATCAAAACCTGAATATAAGGGGAAAATCGAAAAAAATCTTATATCTTTACCATGGAGTGTAATCTGTCTGGATAAATAGATAGGCCAGAGAGCAAATTTCTCATCGAGGACTCCTTCTTTTTTCCTATATCCGAATAGCGGCCACAGCCTGAAACCCTCTTGACCACCGCCCGTATAATAGCCAAAGATCGGCCAGAGAAAACTGTAGTTTGTGGCTTCTCCTTTCTTAGTTTGGAGAAAAAGGGGGAAAAGAAAGAAATTGATTTCATCCCTTAAAAATTTATCTTGTATCCTCCCATAAATCGGAAATAGTGCGAAGTAGCTTTTCTCTTTCTCTTCAGCCCTCTTCGTGAATACTAATGGGAAAAGTGTAAACTCCCTTTCTCGAAAACCGCTCGGTTTCATATTTGATTCATAGGATAGCAAATATATCAGAAATTGAAACCTCCGGTCCTCTTCCCTTCTATCATAGGTTGCAATCGGGTAGAGGAAATCAAATTCCGTAGAATCTCTTTCCCAATCCTCCACCATATAAAAAAACGGACGAAAACCAAATTCGGAACTGTTTTTATCTTTCTTTGACGTTATAAAAGGACCGAGAGCATCTATTTCCTGGGAGTCTTGAGTCTTATCACGATCTATATTAAAAAGCGGCCCCAAACCAAAATCTTCTTCCCCGAATGAGGGGTTCGCACTAAGAACCAAAAGAAAGAACTTGCAAATAAACAAAACACCAAGAGACCGTATAAGGATTTTGAGCATGTTTTATTTAACTCTAGCTTCTAATCAATTCAAAATCTAGCGGGAATATTGATTACAAAGAAAATAACTTTTTTTGACTTAACATGATAACCAAAAACAGGGTTTTTTAACCTACACATAAACCCGGGTTACTCTTTTGCCGGTTATAGAGAGCAATTCGTAAGAAATCGTCTCCGCCCATCCCGCCACATCTTCAATTGAAACCCTATCATCGCCAAAAAGCACTACCTCGTCCCCAACCTTTACCCCCGGAACTTCTGTTATGTCTATCATAGTTAAATCCATACACACTGTTCCGACTACGGGAGCGGTAAAACCATTAATAGAAACTCGGGCGCGATTTGAAAGCCTTCTCATGTATCCATCAGCATAGCCTATTGGGAGAGTAGCGATTACCGATGGTCTTCTAGTAACAAAGGTTCCCCCGTAACTTACGGGAGTTCCGGTGGAAAGATTCTTCAGTTGTATTATGCGCGTCTTTAATTTCATCACCGGCTTCAAATCATGATCACCAATCCTTCCAGAGCCATAGAGCATTATTCCGGGGCGGACAAGATTCATGTGAGATTCGGGAAACCTTTGGATCCCGGCACTGTTTGCCAGATGAACGTATCTCGGGTAAAAACCAGCTTGGTTTATGAGAGAAAATATAGTTTTAAAGACTGAAATCTGTTTTAATGTAAAATCACTTGCCTCTTTATCTGCATTTGCAAAGTGGGTAAATACTCCTTCCATTTCGAGATTCTTAAAACCAGAAAGCTCATTCAAGAAACCACAAATTTCTTCAACCCCTACTCCAAGTCTGCCCATTCCCGTATCAACCTTCAGGTGATACTTTAACTTCGTACCGATTCTTTCAGCATATTTTTTAAGAGTTTCAGCAGAGGATAAAGAAAACAAAGAAGGTGTTAAATCATTCTTCACCACATTTTCTACTTCATTATTAGGTTGAATTCCGCCAAGTAAGATTATTTCGGTTGTTATTCCCGATTCCCTGAGCTCAAGGGCTTCTTCCACCGTTGCAACTCCGAGCATATCCGAACCCGATTCAATTAGCGCCTTGCTTACAGCCAAAGCGCCATGCCCGTAGGCATCGGCCTTTACTATGGAAACGACGCCGACATTTTTACCAACTATTCTTTTCACCTGGACAAAATTGGACTTTAGTGAATCAATATCTATCTCAGTCCAGGTAGGTCTCATTAGGTTTAATTTTATAACGCCTTTTAACTACAAGGTCAAGAAGCTTTAAGTAATGTTTAAGAAAATATCTCTCGCATCTTTGGACGTAAGCTTTGATACTGTAGTTATTTTGTCGCTAAATTTTTTGAGAGACTCCGGTGTTTCCCCGCCGGTTAAATCAATCAGTACTGAAAACACCTGAAAAGTAAGTCGCCTTTTCTCGTCGAGAAATTCCTCAAGCCACACACTATTTACATCACATTCGCCGTCAGTAATAAAAACGACGTCTCCTTTCTTAAACTTCGACTCTCGAAGAAATTCTAATGCCTTATCAATTGGATCTTCAAAATCCGTCCCTCCACCGGGAAAATAATCGGCAAGCTCGATTATTTCCTTTTCCTTCATTTCCCACCTTTCCCTTACATCAGAACCAAAAACCCTGAGCGGCGCTCCCTTTCCCGAAAACACAATGACGATGAATTTTCTTCTTTCTCTTTTTGCGATCTCAAGGAGAGTTAGACACACTGCTTTTGCCCATATCTCCTTGTCTCCCGACATCGAAGAGCTTCCATCAACGCAAACAACCAGCGGTCCCCTTCCCTTCTCCTCTTTAAGATAGTACTGAAGTAACTTCTCCTCGAGCAGTCTTCTCATGAAATCCCTTCTTAAAGCCCTGTGTTTTAAGAAGGCAAGCTCGCTCGGAATGACACGTCCCAAATCGTCTCCTAGCGCAATATCATAGACTTCGCTTCCTCTTTTTGACCACACCTTTCTTCTCGAAGACAACATCTCTTGCTTAAGACTCCCGACCATAAGTGAGAGTTTTCTGAGTTTTTCATTCTTGAATAATTTCGCAGCAAGATCTAACTTCTCTCCTGCCGATTTTTTCTGAGGCGCACCAATTGAAGCCCCCCACTGCATAAGCTCATTTTCCACTTCCTCAACTCTATTTGAAGCCTGCTTTAAGGCAGACTTCGTAAGCTTCTGGAGTTTCATATCTAAATTTTCGAGCCTTTCCTTATGTTCCTCATTAAGCTCCTTGAGTTCCTCTTCCTGCTTCCTGAGTTCAAACTGAGCCTTTTTCTTTCCTTCCTTAAAAGACTTATCAGGTGATGTATCAAAGGATTTTTTCTTTTCGATTTCTTCCCAAGTCTCGGCCTCCTCTTTAAGCTCATCATAATCCTCTGCGGCTTTATCCAGCTTCCATTCTTTAATGAGGGTGTTTTGGGAAAGCCCGTCCTCGGATTTAATCCAATTAATCAACTCTCCACCCAAGGCAACAGTTACAATAGCAGACTTAAAACTATCTAGGATTGTTTCATCCCTCAACTCTTTATAATTCTCGCTCGAAAGTGCTTTCTCGATTAGTTTTCTGCCGATAAGCGCGCTTCTTTTTACTTCGTCTTGGGGATGGAGAATTACATTGTGCTTAAAGAAGCTTGCAAAGAGGTCGAGAACAAAAGAATGAAAATTTGGTAATAGATGTGAACCGCTTTCGATCAGGTGTTTTAGTTCTTCAGAAGTAGCTACTAGCTCTTCAAAAAGTTCTCTATCAAAAGAATCGGTTTCTATATTTTGGGAAAGTTTTCTCGAATCCACCTAATCTATGGTAGCATAGGTAGTACTGGGTAGCAATCTTAACTGATTGACAGGGATAAGATGGGTTTGATATGATTTTGTTAAAGAGATGAAAGATACGGGAACGATAGTAAAAGATATATTGGCTATTGTGCCTGATTTGTTGAAAGTTCCCTACTCAAGAATTTGGACCACGTATGATGAAGAAGCCGATGTACTCTATATTAACTTTAAAAAACCAAGTCATGCTGACGATTCGAAGCTTAGCGATGATGATGTGATTATCAGGCATGAAAAAGGAAAAGTCGTAGGAATTACCGTGCTCAACGCAAGCAAGAGGAAATCGGGGTAGAGGCAATGAAAATTGTGAAAGACTTTCAGGTGCTGTTGATGGCGGGCACGATGCACGATGTAGGTTCCAGCTATCCACTGCTTAAGGTATAGCACGATGTAGGTTCCAGCTATGTTTCAGGTATTGCACCTCACTATTATTGAACTCTAAGAAGACCACTCAAAGATAAAAAATTCCAATGGTATATATTAAGTTCACGAAGGGGTTGCTAAGATTCTTTCATCAGTGGATAATGAAAGTATAAGGCAATCTTGGTGCTCATATATTCTGCCCAATTGGGATATATCTGAACCGTTCGAATATGAGTTATACTAAGTTCTTAGACAGGCCGTATTTCACGAACGGTTTAATAGGATAGACGCGCCCTTCGACGGGGCTCAGGGCGAACGGTATTTAAACAGGGTATCTGAAGAAAGCCGTTCGTGGTGAGCCTGTCGAACCATGAACGGCGATAATAAGCCTACTTTGGAAAATTATACGGCCTCTTCATACGCAATCGGTATTTAGGAAGATGGTTTTTCCCTGAGCTAGCAATGCACCAAATTGCGATAATCATAATGTTGCATCTTTTATTGTGTTCTGTCCTTGTGTTTCAAGGTTGTACCCAAGAGCCACAGCCGGTCGAAAAACAGAAGATCACCATCGTCTTCAAG
>JACPIY010000068.1 GCA_016187835.1 Deltaproteobacteria bacterium
CTCCACCTTTCAATTTAAGAACAGGTAGTACTTTTAGGGAATCAGTAAAAACCTTTGCAACAGAGACAGGATCTTCTTTACACACTGCAACTGCGGTTGGCCCATTAAAGAGGTCTTGTATCTTTTCAACATCTGTATCATGGGATGCTATTTTAAGAAGGCTGTTCTTAATGACCTTCAAATTAGCCTTAGCCTTTTTGAGATTTCGTCTCAGTCCTTCTATTTCTTTTACAGTAAGACCCTTATACTCCACCACAAAGAGATACGAATTGCTTTTGAATTTCTCATTAAACTCTTTTACGATCTCTTTTTTTACAGATTTGCTTAACATTAACTTGCTCCTTGTTTACTAGGAATTGGGTTTTGGGTGTTAGGTATTGGGTAGTAGTCAAAACCCAAAACCTATGACCTAACACCTAATTCAGCCTCATGCCGCTACTTCAAATCCCTTTAGTTCGTCACGGACGCTAACGGAATCTACTTTTATTCCCGGTCCCATGGTATTTGAAATCACAATTTTTCTAATAAACATACCTTTAGACGACGAAGGTTTCATTCTTTGAAGTGAATCCATAAAAACGAGGAAATTTTCTCTGAGTTTAGCCGTGCCGAAAGAAACCTTTCCAATTGGAACATGAACTACTCCGCCTTTATCGTTCTTGACCTCTATTCTTCCTGCCTTGGCCTCTTTCACCGCCCTCCCAATATCAAACGTAACAGTACCTACTTTAGGGCTCGGCATAAGCCCCCTTGGACCAAGGATTTTGCCAAGCTTTCCCACCAAGTTCATTACATCAGGTGTCGCTATGGCAACTTCAAATTGGAGCCAGTTCTCTTTTGAGATTTTATCAACAAAGTCTTCAGCGCCAACGTAATCCGCACCTGCTTCTTCAGCTTCTTTAACTTTTTCCCCCTTCGTAAAAACCAATACCCTTACGATCTTACCAATTCCATGAGGAAGAACCATTGCACCACGAATTTGTTGATTAGCCTGACGAGGATCAATTCCGAGTTTAACAGCAACTTCTACGGTTTCATCAAATTTTGCAGTCTTTGTTTCATCAATAAGCTTTAAGGCATCACTAACAGTATACTGATTTTTTGGATCAACAGCTTTTCTTACTTCTAAATACTTTTTTCCTCTTCCCATCTTTACTCTCCTTAACATTCTTACTCAGGAATCTATCAGATTCTAAAAACGGCCAAAGATAAGATAGTTAATGCATTATACAATTTCGATTCCCATACTCCTTGCCGTACCTTCAACGATTCGTAGTGCAGCCTCAAGATTATCGGCATTCAGATCCGCCAACTTTGTCTTGGCAATTTCTTCTACCTGGCTCCTTGTTATTTTGCCAGACTTTACTCTGGGGACCTCTCCAGAGCCTTTTTCAATTCCTGCGGCTTTCTTTAGCAAATAAGATACCGGAGGAGTCTTGATTACAAAAGAAAATGACCTGTCCGAATAAACCGTAACGATAGCAGGAAGTAGTCCTTCCATTTTAGATGTCTGGGCATTAAATGCTTTGCAGAATTCCATTATGTTCACTCCCTTTTGTCCTAGAGCCGGACCGACAGGAGGCGAAGGAGTTGCTTTGCCGGCAGGTACCAAAAGCTTTACTTCTCCAATTACCTTTTTCATCCTATATCTTCTCCACTTGATTAAAATCTAACTCTATAGGTGTTGTTCTACCAAATATCGTAACGAGAACCTGAACCTTACCTTTATCAGGTTTTACTTCCTCAATTACACCGGAAAAATTTGAAAAAGGTCCTTCTATAACCTTTACAGTCTCACCTTTCTCAAACGTAACCCTTGGTTTTGGTTTCAGTGTTCCTTCTTCTATCTGCCTCTTTATCTTCATAACCTCTTTTTCATCAATATCGGGAACAGAATCAGGATCAATCTTTCCTTCTTTTAGCTTGCCACCTACAAACCCTATTACCTTTGGAATATTTCTTATAAAATGCCAACTCTTCTCGTTAAGTTCCATTTTTACCAAAATATAACCTGGGAAAAATTTTCTAACCGAGGTCTTTTTTTTCCCACCTTTTACTGGTTCCACAATCGTCTCAGTTGGAATTAAAACTTCGCGGATCAATTCCTCATACCCATCCGATTTCACCCTTTCTTCAATCCATGCCTTTACCCTATCTTCAAAACCGGTATTCGTGTGAACCACATACCATCTGTTAGCCATTAGTACTATTATCTCCGTGTCTATCCTAGCTCAATATGTACTTAACTATTAAGGAAAACAAAAAATCTACCAATCCCAAGAAAGATGTAAGTATAGCGGAAATAAAAATTACAGCTCCAGTTGAGCGAATCGTTTCCTTCACGGAAGGCCAAGATATACGTCTCCCTTCTACTTCTACGTCTTTGAAAAACTGAACCCCTTTTTCCCACTGCTGCTTTACTTTTTCCATTTTAAATTAAAATTCCCTATATACACTCAGGGCAGGAGGGACTTGAACCCCCAACCTGCGGTTTTGGAGACCGCTGCTCTAGCCAATTGAGCTACTGCCCTTTTCGATTTCACATTTTTACCTAACATAATATAGTAATCTTTTTTACTTGGTCTCCTTATGAAGTGTATGGTGTCTACACCACCTGCAGTACTTTTTAAGCTCTAACTTTTCACGATGGGTTTGTCTGTTTTTCTTGGTTGAATAATTCCTTCTCTTGCATTCGCTACAGGCAAGAGCAATTATAACAGTATTATCTCCCATAAGAATCCTCTATTCAATGATTTTAGTAACAACACCTGCACCCACTGTTCTTCCCCCCTCCCTTATCGCAAACCTCAACTTCTCCTCCATCGCCACTGGCGCTATCAACTCAACATCCATATTCACATTATCCCCCGGCATCACCATC
>JACPIY010000075.1 GCA_016187835.1 Deltaproteobacteria bacterium
GATGGTGATGCCGGGGGATAATGTGAATATGGATGTTGAGTTGATAGCGCCAGTGGCGATGGAGGAGAAGTTGAGGTTTGCGATAAGGGAGGGGGGAAGAACAGTGGGTGCAGGTGTTGTTACTAAAATCATTGAATAGAGCCCTTCGACAGGCTCAGGACTAGGGATAATAAGATATGAATCGCGCTGCTAAGATCAGAATAAAGCTGAAATCATTTGACCATAAGTTACTTGATAGGTCTGCATTGGAAATAGTAGAGACTGCTAAGAGGACAGGTGCAAGGGTAGCAGGTCCTGTTCCGCTTCCCACTCACATAAGCCGTTATTGTGTCCTCAGGTCTCCGCATGTAGATAAAAATTCAAGAGAGCATTTTGAGGTACGAACGCACAAAAGGATAGTTGATATACTTGAGCCTACCCAGCAAACCATAGACGCACTAATGAAACTTGACTTGGCTTCGGGGGTTGAGGTTGAGATAAAACTTACAGGATAATAAACGCTAATGATAGAAGGATTAATAGGTAGAAAAATTGGGATGACTGAACTATTCCTTGACGATGGTACGGTTGTAGTGGCTACCGTGATAAAGGCAGGTCCATGCTTTGTGGTTCAAAAAAGAAACATGGAAAGGGACGGTTATGAGGCCGTTCAGCTTGGCTTTGAGGAAATAAAATCTCAGAGACTAACCAAACCCTTTCTCGGTCATTTAAAAAAGGCTGGCATAAGGCCACTTAGATTTTTGAGGGAGTTTAGAGTAGGTAAGGGTAATATTGATGACTATAAAACAGGCGATCTGGTAAAAGCCGATATTTTTAAAGATGGAGACATTGTGGATGTTTCAGGAACAAGCAAAGGAAAGGGGTTTGCCGGGGTAATGAAAAGGCACGGTTTTGCAGGACAGCCGGATTCTCATGGAGGTATGTCCCATAGAAAACCTGGCTCAATTGGTCAGCATTCTTATCCTGCACGGGTGTGGAAGGGTATTAGAATGCCAGGTCATATGGGAGCTGAGAGAGTTACAATGCAGGGAGTTCGGGTGGTAAAGGTAGATAATGAGAAGGACCTCGTAATGGTAAAAGGTTCTGTTCCTGGTCCAGACGGCGGTATGGTGATTATTAAGCATACAACAAAAGGGAGATTAGAGAGTGCAGTATGATATTTATGATTTGAACAGGAATATGGTAGGTGCATTGGAGCTTGACCCAGAGATATTTGAATCTCCAATAAAGGAACACCTATTTTATTACGTAGTAAATTGGCAAATGGCCGGTCGTCGTTCCGGTACTGTTTCGACTAAAACCAGGGGTGAGGTAAGTGGTGGTGGGAAAAAACCCTGGAAACAGAAACACTTGGGGCGTGCACGTCAAGGAAGTATAAGGGCTCCGCAATGGAGAAAAGGAGCTATAATATTTGGGCCTAGACCTAAGGACTGGTCTTATAATATTCCCAAGAAAGTGAGACGTGAAGCACTAAAAAGCGCGCTTTCTTTAAAACATAAGGATGGAAATATTCTAATTCTCAAGGATTTTAACCTTCCTCATATAAAAACAAAACTGGTTGCGGACTTTGTTAAAAGATTTGAACTAGATAAAGCCCTAATATTGATAGATGGAGATAACGATAATCTTAAAAAATCGGCAAGAAACCTGAAGAATGTAAAGGTCTTAAAATCAGATGGTCTTAATGTATATGACGTTCTTAGGTTTAATACGCTTGTTATGACTGAGGATTCGGTAATCAAAGTTCAGGAGGTATTTAAAGGTTGAAGGAGTCAATAGAGGTAATAAAGAGACCTGTTATTACGGAGAAATCCTCTGGTATTAAGGACGTCAATTGGTATGTTTTTGCAGTTGATAGGAAAGCCAACAAAAAAGAGATAAAAGAGGCTGTTGAGAAAGTATTTAAGGTAAAAGTGGATAAGGTGAGAACGCTTGTTTTACCAGGAAAGAAGGTGAAAAGATTTGGACGGATTGTGGGCCAAAAGTCTCCACTTAAGAAAGCATACGTAAGACTTAGGGAAGGTAAAATAGAATTTTTTGAAGGTGTTTAAATATGGGTGTTAAAAAATACAATCCTAAAACTCCTGGAACAAGGTTCAAGACTTCTCTGGACTTTTCGGAAATTACAACGGATAGACCTTATAAGCCGCTTATGGAACCTCTAAGGAAACAAGGAGGTAGAAACTCGCAGGGTAGAATCTCGGTTCGACATCGTGGAGGCGGTCACAAAAACTTCTACAGAGTTATTGATTTCAAAAGAGACAAGTTTAACATCCCGGCAAAAGTGGCAACAATTGAGTATGATCCAAACCGTTCTGCAAGAATTGCTCTTCTCAATTATGCAGATGGCGAGAAACGCTACATAATAGCTCCCGACGGATTAACCGTGGGCAGTACTGTGATTTCTGGAGAGAATGTTGATATTGTTACAGGAAATGCACTTCCTCTGAGAAACATCCCGTTGGGAACTCAGATACACAATGTTGAGTTAAAAGCGGGGGGCGGTGGGAAAATCCTTCGCGCTGCCGGCACTTCTGCTCAGATACTGGCTAAAGAAGGCGATTATGCTCAACTTAAGCTAAGTTCGGGGGAAATACGTCTGGTGCATCTGAAGTGTATGGCGACCATTGGAAGGGTTGGAAACCCGGAGCATGAACTAGTAGTAATAGGTAAGGCTGGTAGAAGCAGGCATATAGGGCGCCGCCCCAGTGTAAGGGGTGTGGCTATGAATCCGGTGGACCATCCGCACGGTGGTGGTGAGGGAAAAGCTCCTCAGGGAAATCCTCATCCGGTCTCTCCGTGGGGATGGATCACTATTGGATATAAAACAAGAAAAAATAAAAGGACTGATAAATTTATAGTAAAACGTAGAAGAATAGGTTATGGAATGGACTAATGAAAATACAAACCACAAATCTCAATCTCCAAATTCCAAATGAGAGGAAAAATTCCTTTTATTTATGATTTGGAATTTGGTAATTGGTGTTTGTTTTAAAGGAGTAGATATGGCAAGATCGAGTAGAAAGGATCCTTATGTTAATCCAAAGCTGATGAAGAGAATAGAAAGAGTAAAAGTATCAGGGGATCAGCGCATCATCAAGACCTGGTCAAGAGATTCAATGGTTATTCCAGATATGATAGGTCTTACATTTGCCGTTTATAATGGAAGGAAATTTATTCCCGTTTATATAACCGAACACATGGTGGGCCATAAGCTCGGGGAATTTTCTCCTACTCGTACCTTCACGGGACACGGTGGAGGAGATAAAAAGGCTAAAGTTACGAAAACTGCAACCTAGTGTAAAAGGTGAAGAAATGGTCTCTCGTGCTATGCACAAATACGCAAGAACATCTCCTAAGAAAGTAAGGGTGATACTGGATTTAATCAGAGGAAGCGGTGTGGAAGATGCGTTTTCAATTCTTGCTTCTCTCAGAAGGAGGCCTGCACCGATTGTTGCAAAGCTTCTAAAATCCGCTGTTGCAAATGCTGCTGAAAAGGGTCATACCGGTACGGAATCTCTATATATTAAAGAGGCCTATGCTTCTCAAGGACCTGTACTTAAGAGGATTAGGCCAAGAGCAATGGGAAGGGCATTTCCCAGAAAAAGAAAAATGAGTCATCTAACAATAGTGTTAGAAGAAAGGGGGTTATAACTTGGGACAAAAAGTCTGTCCGGTAGGACTGAGAATCGGAATTACTAAAAGTTGGGATTCTAAGTGGTTTGCCGAGAAGCAGAAGTACACAGCGCTTCTTCATGAAGATATAAAGGTTAGATCTTTGATTAAAAAGCAATTTTACCAGGCCGGAATTTCTAAAATTGAACTTGAAAGAGCTGCTTCTGAGAGAGTAAGGGTGATAATCTATGCTTCACGACCTGGAATGATCATCGGGAGAAAGGGACAGGAAATCGAATCTCTTAGACGTGGATTGAGTAATATGACTGGTAAAGATATTTATCTCGATATTCGCGAGGTAAAACGTCCCGAAGTAGATGCCCAACTCGTTTCTGAAAACGTGGCACTTCAACTTTCAAGAAGGGTTGCATATCGGCGCGCTATGAAAAGAGTTATGTCTTCTGCTCTAAGGCTTGGAGCAATAGGCATAAAAGTTATGGTTGCAGGGAGGCTAGGAGGAGCCGAGATAGCAAGAAAAGAGTGGTATAGAGAGGGCAGGGTTCCACTTACTACGCTTCGTGCGGATATTGATTATGGGTTTGCCCAAGCTAAAACCGCATATGGAATAATAGGAGTAAAGGTCTGGATTTTTAAAGGTGAGGTGTTGGAAAGGAAAACAAGGCATATCGGTTAATTTTTTCAAGGTCGTCATGCCTTGTTTAACCAAGGAGGTAAAATATGCTTCAACCGGCAAGAACAAAATACAGAAAACAGCAAAAAGGAAGAATAAGAGGGCGAGCAACAAAGGGGGCTAAACTCGCCTTCGGAGAGTTTGGGCTTCAGTCCCTTGAATGTGGAAGGTTGACCTCTCAACAGATTGAAGCTGCTCGAGTTGCAATAACACGTCATGTAAAACGCGGGGCAAAACTTTGGGTTAGGGTGTTTCCACATAAACCTGTAACAAAAAAGCCTGCTGAAACGAGAATGGGTAAAGGAAAAGGCGATGTTGCTGGTTATGTTGCTCCTGTCAAAAGGGGGACAATGCTCTACGAAATAAGCGGACTTCCCGATGATATCTCAAGAGAGGCTTTAAGACTCGCTTCTCATAAACTTCCTGTTAAAATTCGTATAGTCATACGTCAAGAAGGGGTTCTTACATCATGAAACCGGGTGAGATCAGAGAGTTTACAGACGAAGAGCTGAATAAGAAAGAGAATGATATTAGAGAAGAACTTTTCAATCTAAGGGTACAGCTCGCCACAAATCAAACAACTAATGTTGCACGAATAAGAAAGCTAAAAAGAGACCTAGCACGATTACTCACAATAGTAAGGGAAAGGGAGCATGGAATAAGGAGAAAGTAAAGGCAATGGAAAGAGGAAAAGCAAAAACCCGAGTCGGTATAGTTACAAGTGATAAGATGAATAAAACTGTGGTTGTGGATGTAACGCAATTAAAAAGGCATTCAAATTATATGAAGCCAATAAAGACAACCTCAAGATTCAAAGCTCATGATGAAAAAAATGAATGTAGAATAGGTGATAAGGTTTTTATAATTGCCACAAGACCTCTTAGTAAGACAAAGAGATGGAGGGTAAGTAAAATCCTTGAGCGTGCTACCATAGTAGAAGGTGAGATTGTTGATGAGGTTTCCGAAAAAGGGGGGATAGAGAGTGATTCAACCAACCACAGTCCTTGAATCTGCAGATAACACCGGAGCGAAAAAGCTTTTCTGTATAAGAGTAATGGGTGGATCAAATAGAAAATACGCTAGGCTTGGCGATGTTGTTGTAGTTTCGGTAAAAGAGGCAATTCCTAACTCTAAGGTGGAGAAGGGTGATGTTCATAGGGCTGTAATTGTTCGTACGAGAAAAGAGCAGAGACGCCCGGATGGCTCTTACGTTAGGTTTGATAACAATGCTGCTGTTCTTATAACAAAAGAGAATGAGCCGATGGGTACTCGCGTATTTGGACCGATAGCTAGGGAGCTTCGCGTAAAAGGGTTTATGAAAATAATTTCACTTGCACCGGAGGTTGTGTAAGGTGGCAGCTATGGTTAAGAAAAAAAGGAACGCCAAGAGGGGGAAAATCCATATTAAAACTGGCGATACGGTTTATGTTATAGCGGGTAAAGAGAAGGGAAAGACAGGTAAGATAATAAGAGTTTTAAGGGATAATGAAAAGGCGTTGGTAGCGAAGTTAAATATAGTAAAGCGACATAGTCGCCCTTCTCCGAAAAGCCCATCTGGGGGAATAATTGAAAAGGAATCGCCAATTCATGTGTCAAATCTGATGCTCTACGATTCTCGAGCTAAATCGCCTGTGAGGGTTGGACATAAAGTTCTTGCTGGTGGGGAAAAAGTAAGATACAGCAAAAAGAGTGGCGAGGAGATTAAAGGATAATGGTTCCAAGATTAAAAGCTCATTATAAGGAAAAAGTTAGTCAAATGATGAGGGAGCGTTTCGGGTATAAAAATCCCATGGAGATTCCGCGCCTGGAGAAGATCGTAGTCAATATCGGCCTTGGAAAGTTAAGTGATGCGGGGAAAGAAAATAAGATTATAGAGGATTCTGTTAGCGAATTATCTCTTATTACAGGGCAGAGGCCTGTTATAACAAGAGCAAGAAAATCCATTGCGGGTTTTAAATTGAGGGAAGGTGTCTCTATCGGATGTATGGTGACGTTACGAGGGGATAGAATGTATGAGTTTTTTGACAGACTTGTTAACCTTGCACTCCCCCGTGTAAGGGATTTTCGAGGCATCTCACCTGATGCTTTTGACGGGAGCGGAAATTATACACTTGGTATTAGGGAGCACCTAATATTTCCTGAGATTGACTATGGTAAGATTGATAAATTGAAGGGCATGAATATTACGATTGTTACGACGGCCAAGAGTGATGAAGAGGCAAGAGATCTTATGAAAAACCTAGGGATGCCGTTTAGAAAAAATTAAGAGAGGTATTATATGGCGAGAAAGGCGCTTTTAGAAAAATCAAAAAGAGATCCCAAGTTTAAAGTAAGACAGAGAAACCGATGTCTCCTTTGCGGAAGACCTAGGGCGTACCTGAGAAAATTTGGTATGTGTAGATTATGCTTTCGTGACAAAGCGAGTTTCGGAGGTATCCCTGGTGTAAGGAAAGCGAGTTGGTGATAGGATGCAAGATGCATGATGCAGGTAGAATAAATCGCGTATCATGCATCTTGCATCATGAATCATGCATAAAGAGGGAGATAAAATGACTGATCCGATCGGTGATATGATCACAAGGATAAGGAACACTTTAATAGCTGGTCACAAGTCTTTAGATATTCCAGCATCAAGAATAAAAAACGAGATAGCAAAAATTCTTAAACAAGAGGGATACATAAACGATTACAAACTAATTGAAGATGGTGTTAAAAAAGTAATTAAAATAGAGCTCATGTATACGCCCGAGGGAGAGGCGGTTATAAAGGAAATTCGCAGGATAAGTAAGCCTGGTTGCAGGATTTATGCGAATAAAAAGGAGCTTCCTAGAGTACGAGGTGGGTTGGGTATTTCTATACTTTCTACCTCAAGAGGTATTATGACGGGTACCGAGGCGCGTCGTTTAAAAATCGGTGGAGAGCTTATATGCACAGTGTTATGAGGTTAGCATAATGTCAAGAATAGGTAGAAAACCAGTTGCAATTCCCAGCGGTGTAAAGATAGAAAATAAAAATGGATTAATAGAGGTTGTAGGGCCCAAAGGAAAGCTCTCGAAGCATCTACCTCCAGGTATTAAAACAACGGTTGATAGTAGTAGGGAGATACGTATTGAGAGAGAAAGTAATGAAAAGGAGTTTAGAGCCCTACATGGACTTGTTCGTTCCCTTTTATCGAGCATGGTTTTAGGTGTTACTGAGGGCTTTTCTAAATCTCTTGATATTGTTGGTGTTGGTTACAGAGCTGAGCTTTTAGGAAAAAATGCCATTAAGTTCAGCTTAGGTTATTCAAACCCAATTGAATTTTCTCTTCCTCAAGGTGTTGTTGCGACGGTTGAAGAGAGGGGAACGAGAGTGGTTATACAAGGAATTGATAAAGAGGTTGTGGGTGAAATCTCAGCAAAAATAAGGAACCTCAGGCCTCCGGATTCGTATAAGGGTAAGGGAATAAGATATACTGGTGAAACGCTCAAACTAAAACCTGGAAAGGCAGGAGCGAAAAAATGATAAAGCGAGTAAGTAGAAAAGAAAAGACAAGTATAAGACACAAAAGATCAAGGAGAAAAGCGTTAAGGTTTTCTCAGGTGCCGAGGCTTTCTGTGTTTAAATCTTCTAAGCATATTTATGCTCAGATAATAGATGATGTGAAGGGGCATACATTAGTTGCAGCATCATCAGTTACGCCTAAGGTTAGGGAAATACTAAATCAAGAAAGAAAAAACAAGGTTGAGATTGCAAAGATAGTAGGTCAGTATATTGGTGAACTTTCATTGTCCAATGGGATAAAAAAGATTTATTTTGATCGTGGTGGCTCTCCGTATCACGGAAGGATAAAATCCCTTGCAGAAGGAGCCAGAGAAGCGGGGCTTGAGTTTTAAGAAAAAGCTAATATTAATCCTAATTGTTATTTAAGGAGATAAGATTTGCCAAAGGAAAAAGTTGATCCAAGTGGACTTGAACTGAAAGAAAAGATTGTTCATATAAGAAGGGTTGCTAAGGTAACGAAAGGTGGAAAAAGGTTCCATTTTACTGCGTTAGTTGTTATTGGAAACAGTGATGGCGTTGTAGGAACGGCTTTAGGAAAATCCAACGAAGTTCCAGATGCTATTAGAAAAGCTGTGGAGAAAGCGAAGAAAAATCTTATAAGAGTACCAAGGCGTGATAAAACCATACCACATGAAATCTTGGGTGAACATAGTTCAAGTAGAGTTATGCTAAAACCCGCTTCGCCAGGGACCGGGGTTATAGCGGGAGGAGCTGTTAGAGCGGTTGTTGAACTTGCAGGGATTCAAGATATTCTATCTAAGGTTTTGGGATCAACAAACCCACTTAACGTCGTCATGGCTGCTATTAAGGGGCTTTCTTCTCTTAGAATGCCTGAGGATGTGGCTAGAATTAGGGGCAAAGAGGTAGCCGACTTAGACCTTCCCAAGTATTATGCGGGTTAACTAAGCCTTCGTGAATGTTGCGATATCTTTGTGGGTATAAGAGGAGCTTAAGAAGATGCTGGATAAATTAATACCTCCGTTGGGTACGAATAAGAAGAAAAAAAGAGTAGGGCGGGGTCCTGGTTGTCATGGAAAAACGAGCGGGCGAGGTCATAAGGGACAGAGGTCTCGCTCTGGTGGGAGAGTTTCCGCTTGGTTCGAAGGTGGGCAGACTCCGCTCAGACTTAGGTCACCAAAGCGGGGATTTAGGAATTCTCAGAGGATTGTCTATGACATTGTAAATATTAACGACCTAAATAAGTTTAATGACTGTGATGTAATAACACCGGAAGAACTTAAAAAAGCCGGTCTTGTGAGTGGAAGAAATCCTGTGAAAATTCTTGGAAGTGGAGAAATTGGCCGTGCTTTTATAGTAAAGGCTAATCGTTTTAGCGAGCAAGCTATTAAAAAACTCGAAGAGCGCGGTGGTCGGGCAGAGATTGTATGAGTAGAAATATTTCGGCTATCCCTAAGATTCCAGAGCTCAACAGAAGGATTTTATTCACAGCTTTGATGTTGGTTGTCTATAGATTGGGTGTATATGTGCCTACCCCTGGAATAGACCCTGAACAAATATCCAAGCTTTTTGAGCAGACCAGAGGCACTATATTCGATATACTTAATTTATTCTCGGGTGGTGCGCTTGAGCAAGCTTCGGTATTTGCCCTCGGGGTAATGCCTTATATTACCTCATCAATTATCATGTCGCTTCTTGTAAAGGCTTTCCCTACTCTTGAAGCTATGCAAAAAGAGGGCGAAGCCGGAAGAAGAAAAATAAATCAATATTCTCGATACGGTACTGTCCTTATATGTATCATTCAGGGATTCATGCTGGCTATAACACTCGAAGGTGGTCTGGGTTTAGGGGCATCTGTTGTAAATGAACCGGGATGGGTGTTCAGATTTACAACCGTAATTACGCTTACTGCCGGAAGCCTTTTTATCATGTGGATTGGAGAGCAAATTGCTGAGCGTGGAATAGGAAACGGCATATCCCTCATTATAGCCGCTTCAATTATGGCAAGAATCCCTTCAGGGCTTTGGGATATAGTTAGGCTGATAGAAACTGGAGAGATGACCGTCTTTGGCGTTCTTATTCTTTTTGGATTCCTCGCTCTCGTTATAGGTGCAATAGTTTACGTTGAAAGGTCGTACAGAAAAATTCCCGTTCAATATCCTAGGCGTGTCGTAGGTAGGAAGGTGTACGGCGGGCAGTCTTCTCATCTCCCACTAAAGGTAAATACAGCCGGCGTTATTCCACCAATTTTTGCTTCTTCACTGTTGATTTTCCCAGCTACAATATTGACTTTTATAAACGTTCCCGCATTAAAGGACATATCGGATTTATTCCTGCAAGACATTGTTATTCACAATCTGATATATGCCGGGTTAATTATATTTTTTGCTTATTTCTACACTGCAGTTATATATAATCCAGATGATCTTGCGGAAAACCTTAGAAAAAACGGTGGATTTGTTCCTGGAATTAGACCGGGAAAGAAAACCGCTGAATACATTGATAAGATTCTTGGGAGGATTACCTTTATCGGTGCGGTCTACATTGCGGTGGTCTGCGTGCTTCCTTCTATTCTTCAGACGAAACCGTTTAACCTTCCCTTTTTTTTCGGAGGGACTTCTCTTCTGATTGTTGTAGGAGTTACATTGGATACCGTTCAGCAGATCGAATCGTTCCTTATTACTCATAGCTATGAAGGATTTATAAGAAAACGAGGCATGAAAGGACCTAGAAGGTACGGGATATAAATGGATTCAGACGGGAGTTTTATCCGATGAGACTTATAATATTCGGACCACCTGGAGCGGGAAAAGGAACTCAGGCCTCGCGAATCTCTAGTAGGCACGGTCTCCTTCATATTTCGACCGGTGATATGCTTAGGGCTGCTGTTAGGGAAGGGACTCAGCTGGGAAGGCTTGCAAAATCCTATATGGATAAGGGTGAACTGGTGCCCGATGATGTGGTGTTTGGAATAATAAAGGACAGGATTACAAAAGCCGATTCGAAAGACGGATTTATGCTTGACGGGTTCCCAAGAACGATTCCACAGGCGAAAGCTCTGGATAGGATGCTTGGCGAAGAGGGGCTAAAGATCGGAGCTGTAATTTCAATTGAGGTAGATGATGAGGAGGTTGTAAAAAGGATAAGTGGTAGACGCGTTTGCGAAAAATGTGGAGCGATGTATCATATTATTTTCGATCCTCCCAAGAATTCCGGTTATTGTGATAAGTGTGACGGGAAGCTTTATCAGAGGGATGATGACAGCGAAGATGTGGTAAGAAACAGGCTTCGGGTCTATCGAAAGCAAACTGAGCCTTTGAAAGAATATTATGAAAAAACAGGAATCTTAAAAGTGGTTAGGGGGACAGGTACAGTTGAGGAAGTGTTTAGTGAAATTGAAAGAATCTTAGAGAAATTAAACTGATGATTTTTTTAAAGAGCGAGGAAGAAATAGAAAGGATACGGTCCGCTTCTCATGTGGTCGTTGAAGTGCTAAATAGGCTTAAAGAAGAGGTTAAGCCTGGAGTTTCAACTTGGGAACTTGATAAGATAGCTGAGGAAGTTGCGCTAAGTAAAGGTGCTAAACCGGCTTTTAAGGGTTATAGAGATTATCCTGCGTCTGTCTGCTTTGCGATAAATAATGAGGTTGTTCACGGGATCCCGTCTAAGAAGAAGGTTTTAAAAGAAGGTGATATTGTGAGCTTGGATTTCGGTGCGTATTTTGATGGGTTTTATAGCGATTCGGCAATCACGATTCCGCTTGGTAAAGTCTCTCCTCTTGCTGAGAAACTTCTCCATGTGACCAGAAATTCTCTATATAAAGGGATAGACAAAGCTTATCCTTCTAACCGGCTTTTTGATATTTCCCAGGCTATTCAAGACCATGTCGAACAGGAGGGGTTTTCGGTTGTCAAGGCTTTTGTAGGGCACGGAATCGGCAGAAATTTGCATGAAGATCCACAGGTCCCTAACTTTGTTCCTGAGAATGGAAACTGGGGAAAGGGGATAAGACTAAAGCCCGGAATGGTAATTGCTATTGAACCTATGGTGAATGTAGGCAGACCCGATATTAGGATACTTAGCGATGGATGGACTGCGGTGACGGTGGATGGCACGCTTTCTGCCCACTTTGAACACACGGTTGCTATAACTGAAAATGGTCCTGTGATTTTGACCGAGGAAGGGCGAGAGTAATTTATGGCAAAAGAGGAAAGAATAGAATTTGAGGGTACTGTGATTGAGGCGCTTCCTAACGCAATGTTTAGAGTAGAGATTGAAGGCGGTCATAAGATACTGGCTTATGTTTCTGGAAAGATGAGGACTCACTTTATCAGAATTCTCCCCGGTGATAAGGTGAAAGTTGAGCTTTCTCCTTATGATCTCACCAAAGGAAGGATTACCTATAGGTTGAAAAAATAGTGATAGCGGGGTAATTAAATTGAAAATAAGAGGTTCTGTAAAAAAGATTTGCGATAAGTGCAAGATAATAAAAAGACGCGGAGCAATACGCGTGCTCTGTACAAACAAGAAACATAAGCAGAAACAAGGCTAGGAGGAAAAAGCATGCCGAGAATTGCTGGTGTAGATATTCCGCCAAATAAGCGAATTGAGGTAGGTCTTACTTATATCTATGGGATAGGACGTGTGACATCTGTAAAGATTCTCAGAGAGGCGAAGATTGATCTAAATAAACGTTCTAATGACTTGAGTGAACAGGAAGTTGCCAAGATCAGGGATATTATCGAGAGTGAATATATGGTTGAAGGAGACCTTAGAAAGGAAAACCAAAATAATATCAAGCGGTTAATTGAAATTGGTTGTTACAGGGGAATGAGGCATCGTCTACAACTACCAGTTCGTGGACAGAGAACTCGCTCTAATTCGAGAACTAGAAAGGGACGTAGAGGCACAGCGATTGCGAAAAAGAAGAAAGCTACAAAGGGATAATCCGGAGGTGAAATTTGGCTAAGAAAAAAACCGGTAAAAAGGCTAAAAAGTTTGTTGAGCAAGGAGTTGTTCATATTCAAGCTACATTCAACAACACAGTAGTTACAATAAGTGATAGTCAGGGAAATGTTGTTGCTTGGTCAACAGGTGGTATGAAAGGCTTTAAGGGAACTCGAAAAGGAACGCCATTTGCTGCCCAGGTTGCTGCTGAAGATGCCGCGAGAAAGGCGGCTGCTGTGGGTATGAAGAGCGTTGCAGTTTATGTAAAAGGTCCTGGTCCCGGAAGGGAGCCGGCAATAAGGTCTCTTCAGACAGCAGGGCTTAGAATTACTTTGATTAGAGACGTTACACCGATTCCTCATAATGGTTGCAGACCACCTGGGAGAAGAAGGGTGTGAGGTATTTATATCCGATTGTGGATTTCGGAATGCTGATTGCTGAGTAAATGAATTTGTTAAATCCGCAATCCGAAATCACAAATCCGAGATCAAACAAGGAGGTTATCCGATAAGTGTCAAATTATAATGGCCCAGTTTGCAGGCTTTGTAGAAGAGAGGGCATGAAGCTATTTCTCAAAGGTGAGAGATGTTATACAGAAAAATGTGCGGTTGAAAATCGTCCCGATCAGGTTCCCGGTGAACATGGAAAGGGTCGTTCCAAATTTTCGGAGTTTGGGATAAGGCTTAGAGAAAAGCAGAAGGTAAAACGCATGTATGGACTTACAGAAAAGCAGTTTAACAGGTATTTTGAGAAGGCCTCTCGTGTTAAGGGTGTTACGGGTAAGCTTCTTATCTCTTTACTTGAGCTGAGGCTCGATAACCTGTTATACCGTCTGGGGTTTGCAAGCTCTAGAAAGGAAGCTCGTCAGATGGTCCGTCATGGACACATCCTTGTAAATGGCTCGAAGGTAGATGTTTCATCATTTGAGGTCAAAGTGGGAGATGTTATTGAAGTAGCCGAAAAGAGTCGAAAAATAGAAAGGATCAATCAGTCCCTTGATAGTCTTGCAAGAAGGGGATTCCCAAATTGGATTGAGCTTGATAGGGGACACTATAAGGGAATAATAAAAAAGCTACCGGCTAGGGAAGATGTCACCATTCCTATTGAAGAGCAACTTATAGTAGAGTTTTATTCAAGGGTTTAGGTAATCGATTGTTAATCTTTACGACTTTGATATTGAGTTGCTATAACACCAGATAAATCAAACGGGAGGGAGGCAAGGTGAAGGATTTTCAAAGAAATTGGCAAGATCTTATAAAACCAAAAAAGCTTGAGAAAGATGAAAAAACTTCTAGCTCATTTTATGGGAAGTTTATATGTGAGCCATTAGAGCGCGGATATGGAATAACTTTGGGAAACGCTCTGAGAAGAGCGCTTCTTTCCTCTATCCAAGGTCCTGCTATCATCTCAATAAAAATAGAGGGTGTGCTCCATGAATTTTCCACGATTCCAGGTGTCAAAGAGGATGTCACCGAAGTTATTTTAAATCTAAAAGGCATCGAGCTTCAAATGCATACCTATGAGCCACAGGTACTGAGAATTAGTGCGATGGGTGAATGCGATGTCAAAGCTGGCGATATTATTACCGGACATCAGGTTGAAATACTGAATCCAAACCACCATATTGCTACTCTCTCGGAGGGAGCAAAGCTTGAGATGGAGATGACAACTGAGATGGGACAGGGCTACGAGCCAGTTGAGAGACGAGGAGAGATACAAAGGTCTATAGGGGTTATTCCAATTGATGCACTTTTTTCTCCCATAAGGAAGGTTAATTACACGGTTACCAATGCAAGGGTTGGGAGACGAACTGATTATCAAAGACTTACGCTTGAAATTTGGACAAACGGCACGATTTCTCCAGAGGATGCGCTAGCTTATGGAGCAAAAATCCTAAAACAGCAACTTACGGTGTTTATAAATTTTGATGAACACGAACTGGACGTAGCTGATAAGATTGAAGAGGAGAAAGAGATAACCGGAACCGAAGAGGTTCTTTTTACCTCTATTGAAGATATCGATCTTTCAGCCAGGTCATTAAATTGTTTGAGGAAAGCCGGTGTGGGGTACACTGGGGATCTAATCCAGAAGAGCGAGGAAGACCTGTTAAACCTGGAAAACTTTGGTAAGCGTTCGTTGTTGGAGATAAAAGAAAGGCTCTCAGAACTCGGTCTCGGTCTAGGGCTAAAGATTAACAAAGACGTTTTTGAATCTGAAAAGTCCAAGCGAGCGAATGAAAAGAAGGTCTCACATTCCTAATTAAACGCCGGAGGCTCCAAGATGAGGCATAAAAGACTCGGACGAAAACTTGGTGTTGTTACAAAACATAGAAAAGCTATGCTCAGAAACATGGTCACGGATTTTCTTCGCCATGAAAGGATCAAATCAACCGATACAAGGGTAAAGGAGCTAAAAAGGCTAGCCGAGAAGATGATAACCCTTGCCAAGCTCGGAACTCTTCATGCAAGAAGGCAGGCTGCAGAGATAATAAAGGATAAGGAAGTTTTAAAAAAACTATTTGACGAGATTGCTGGGAAGTATAAAGAGCGCCCGGGCGGTTACACGAGGATTGTCAAGCTCGGCATGAGGCGAGGTGATAATGCACCGATCTCAATTTTAGAGCTTGTGGAAGAGGAACTAAAGCCCAAGCGTAAGAAAAAAACAAAAACTACTACAGAAAAACAGCCAACTTTAACCAAGGGAACACCTGGAGCTAAGAGTCGAAAGAAGGAAGCCGCAGAGGAACTTGGATTGATGGAACAGGAGCAAAAACCTGAAGACGAATCCAAGGAACCATTAACCGAGCAGGGTGAATTATCCTCCGAACCTAAAAAGGAAACTGAATAACTTGTAGGAGCGGGCTTACATCGCCCCTACTGTTGACCTTTAGTAAATCAAACAATATAGGCATTCCGAAGCATTACCAGCTATAGGGGTTAGAAATGTTCTTTAATGAACCCCATTATTCATTCGACAAGCTCATGACAGGCCTGTCGAAGAATGTACATTCACTTCTCTTGAACGAGACATATTGGCGTAAATTTTTAAATCTTCTTAATTTTAAGCATAATTGATGATTAACTACTTGTTAAAATGTTGGAACAGGTGATCTATGAATACAGGACTTATTCTCGATGCCGAAAGCATTTTTGGCCTGGTTCAGCTAGCCAAGGAAGCCGAAGATGCAAACTTTGACTCGGTATGGGTGACTGAACTCTACCGAACCTCTTTCCAGCAACTCTCTGCCGCAGCCCAGGCTACGAGGACAATTAAGCTGGGTACTGCCGTTGCCCTTGCTTTTGTGAGGAGTCCTCTTATCACCGCCCTTACCGCGCTTGACCTTGATGAGATTTCAAACGGCAGATTAATTCTTGGACTTGGAACGGGAGCGAAACGCACAAATGAGATGTGGCACGGTATAACACATGGAAAACCTGTGCCGCGAATTAAAGAGTTTATAGAAGCGGTAAGGCTCCTTATGAGCGGATCTCACCTGGGTGAACCGATTTCTTACAGCGGCGATTATTATAATATCAGCACGAAAGGCTATCACCGTCCCTTTAAACCTTTAAGAGAAAAAATACCGATTTATCTAGCGGGGGTTGGAAAATACATGACACTGGCTGCGGGAGAGGTGGCGGATGGATACCTGGGACATGTTGTTTGCTCACTGAGATACATCAAAGATGTGGTAAATAAAGGTATAAAGGCCGGGCTTGAGAATTCAGGAAGAGAGCGAAAGGATTTTAAGATCGCTTCAATTATAACCTGCGCTATTTCAAATAAAAAGAAAGAAGCGATGCAGGCTGCGCGGGCTACCATAGCTTTTTATGCAACCGTCCGTACCTACGAGCCTCCTTTTAAATTACATGGATTTGAAAAAGAGGCAGCCATTATCAGAGAAGCCTTTTTTAGGAAAGATATTAAATCCATGATACAAAATGTGACTGATGATATGGTCAGCACATTCGCGGTGGTGGGAGATGCGGATGAATGCCGAATACAAATCGAACAATATAGAGATCATGTAGACTTACCTATCCTCAGCGCACCTCATTATTTTCTCGATTTTGAAGAGGTTAAAGAGTACCAGAGGGCAATAATAGAGACATTTGGAAATAGTTAGGAATGGACGAAACACTCTATGCGATTGGTTCCCGAGAGAGTTGGGATTCAAATTTTGCCTAGAAACTCTGAATTTGTGTTAAGATAATTTCACTTAGCTTTTGCTTTAGAAAAAGAGTTAATCGTTTACTGGATTAAGGCTAAACAGAAAAACGTGAAAGCAGAAACTTTTGTCCATCGCACGCGCATTGAAGCCCCTGCTGAGGAGGTTTTCCCATGAATATTCTAGTTAGCGGATCAACGGGTCTCATTGGCTCGGAGCTTGTCCCGTTTCTTACCACAAAAGGTCATAATGTAACGAGACTTAAACGCTCAAAATCAGGTTCGGAATCCAAATTCGGAGAAGCCGAAGTCTACTGGAACCCAGATAGCAATAAAGTTGATATGCCTAGCCTTGAAGGTCATGATGCAGTAGTACATCTTGCGGGAGAGAATGTTGCCGGTATATGGACTGATGAGAAAAAAAATAAAATCAGAAAAAGCCGTGTTAATGGAACCAGGTTACTCTCTAAATCTCTGTCTGAGCTTGGAAAGCCTCCGAAAGTACTGGTTTGCGCCTCCGCTATTGGTTACTATGGTGATCGTGGCGACGAGGTACTTACGGAGGAAAGTGCTCAGGGTACAGGTTTTCTTGCCGAAGTCTGCCGTGAGTGGGAAGCGGCGGCGGAACCTGCTGTCCAAAAGGGTATTCGAGTAGTGCACTTGCGTTTTGGGCTTGTTCTAAGTCCAAAAGGGGGAGCTTTAAAGACGATGCTCCTTCCATTCCGTATGGGGGTGGGAGGAACAATCGGAAGTGGAAAGCAATACTTGAGCTGGGTTGCAATTGACGACGTCGTAGGAGCTATTTATCACGCTATTACGAATGAAAATCTTAAGGGACCTGTGAATGTGGTAGCTCCTAATCCGGTTACAAATCAAGAATTCACCAAAACCTTAGGACGAGTGTTAAAGCGTCCTACTCTTCTTCCTATTCCAGCGTTTGCATTACGACTCCTCGCAGGCGAAATGGCCGATGAGATGCTGCTTGCGAGCACTCGTGTTGAGCCCAAGAGGTTATTATCTACTGATTATAAATTCCGCTACTCCAAACCCGAAAGCGCATTGAGACATCTATTGGGGAAATGAGGAATTTGTAGAGACGCATTGCAATGCGTCTCTACGTTAAGATTACGATACTTTCAAGGAAAATTGGAGAAGTTATCCTAGGAGGATCAAGATAAAGATGGACACACGCATAGCTAATCTTAGCAAGGAATTTAATATACGCGAACTCAGAGAAAGTGACCTTGATTCTAATCCGTTTAAGCAATTTCAAAAATGGTTTGATGATGCACTTAAGGCGGATCCAATTTACGCAAATGCTATGACTCTTGCCACAGCGACGACAGACGGCAGGCCTTCGGCAAGGATGATGTTGCTTAAAGATTTTGACGAAAACGGTTTTGTTTTCTATACCAACTGCGAAAGCCATAAGGGAGATCATCTAACTCAAAATCCGAGAGCCGCCATTGTATTTTGGTGGTCTCAGCTTGAGCGGCAGGTTCGTATCGAAGGGAATATAGAGAAAGTTTCGGATGAAGAAGGAGGTGCTTACTTCAATAGCCGCCCTAGGGGAAGTCAGTTAGGTGCATGGGCATCTGAGCAAAGCCGGGTCATAAGCAGCCGGGAAGTTCTAGATCGTCGTATGCAGGAACTTGAGGCTAAATATCGGAACCAAGTAATCCCAAGGCCGCCTTACTGGATGGGATACCGACTTGTGCCCGTATCAATCGAGTTCTGGCAGGGGAGGCCAAACCGCCTTCACGATCGCCTGCGCTATCGTTTGGTTGAAGATGGAGCCTGGATTATCGAGCGGCTCGCCCCCTGATAATACGGTTTTTAGTTCTTAGTGTTTGGTGTTTAGGGAAAACACAATATTATTTTTTTTGTAGTAGGTAGGCGGTTGTAGGAAACGCATGTATGCGTTCCTTACCTTCTGGAGTAACGATTCTCTTTCATCCTTTACGAGGTTTCGCATGGCGGTATTCTTTCCCTAAGCTCTGCTAATTTCTCCGGGGTCAGACTGGTTTTTAGCTTCCAGCCCGAAGAAGCGAATTCGTCCTTCTGTTTTATCAGAAGCCACTCTTTTTCTTTTCCTTTGAATCTAAGCAATGTGAAAACTCCCTTTAGTTTTTTGCCTTTGAGAAAGAAAACAATTTTATCTCTTTTCCTGTCAAAAAGATCGTAAGCTCCATTGTCCCAAATGACTACCGGCCCGGCTCCATACATTCCCTTAGGAATAATCCCTTCAAAATCAATGTAAGCCAGGTCATGGTCATCCACAAGCACCGCCAGGCGCTTTTGAGTTGGGTCCATAGAAGGGCCTTTCGGAATAGCCCATGAACGAAGAACCCCATCCATTTCCAGACGGAAGTCATAATGTAGGCGGGTTGCATCGTGTTCATGTACTACAAATCGAGGACTCATGGCAACACTCCTCCTGATCTGAATTAGGTTCGATACAAGCGGGTAGCACACCAGTCGTCTCGACTGAGCTCGACGCGGGCTTGCTGGTGGTCTAGGCCTCTGTAGGGAACGCATATATGCGTTCCCTACATTACCTTACCCTGTAACTTTATTATCTCACAATCCCCAACCACCGCTCAAGTGGATATTAGAACCATTAATATAGCCTGCTTCCTCAGAAAGCAGGAAGCGTGCGGCTCCTACAGCATCCTGCAAATTCCCCACATATCCTGCTGGAATCGTTTTTACCATCTTTGCAAGTTCCTCTTCAGGTGCGCTGCCTGAGTTGATGAACCCCGGAGATATTGCGTTTACGGTTATTCCATGTGGTGCCAACATTCGTGCCAAAGACCGTGTGAGTATAAGTATTCCTGCTTTTGCGATATAGTGAGCTGTTATTTCAGATTGTGCGGAAAGCTTATCCGCATTTGCCATACTGAAGTTTATAATCCTGCCCCATTTGCGCTCTTTCATTCCCGGTGCCACAGCCCTGCTCATATAGAAAACCGGATGTAGGTTATTATCAAACATAGAGTGCCACCCTTCAATCGTTTCATCAAGAATGTTCACGCGGTGATATGGGCCTGCACAGTTAATCAGAGCATCAATGCGTCCCCACTCTTTCTCTACCTCTTTCACAAAACCCTCTGCAGCTTTAGGATCGGATACGTCGCACTTTACCTGAAGACCGCGACTACCTTTTTTCTCGATAGCTTCTAGAGTTTCTTTTGCTTCTTTTTCACTTGTTCGGTAACAGATGGCAACAGACCAACCTTGTTCTGTCAAGTCAAGTGCAATTGCCCGTCCAATCCCTTTAGCGCCACCGGTTATTAATGCGACTTTTTCAGTCATAGTGCACCCCCTTTTGGACGACCTGGTTGTTTTCGATTTATTAAAAGATAATAATCCGATTCCAATCTCGAGCGCAATTATTACCACCTTGATTACCTGACTAAATTTTGAAGAATCATTAGGTCGTCCCTACGTTTTCATTTAGAATAATGCCGTGATAAAATCTGTTGGGCAAGATTGGAGTTAATTTACTCATGTTATGCATACCTCAGGTTTTGTCATGCCCGAATGTATTAATCGGGCATCCATCAGTGATTAGAATACTAGATTCCCGCTTAAGCATGTACCCGAAAGCTTAAATCGGGTAACATGCGGGAATGACAGTTTAACAGCCCGCTTGAATGTATGAGTCCGTAACATCAGTTAATTTATTTGAATCTGGCAAACGAGGTTAAAAAAATGATAACGAAGCATAAAAAGGTTCAAAAATTCGAGAAGGAATTAGTAAAGAAAACCAAATTGGATGTTATGCAAAACTTTCAAATTGCAGAGGCTCTATATAGGGAGGCGGTTGCCCTTGGTGTAATTCCGATGAAAGACCCTCTTGAAGGATTAGAGGTTGATATAAAGATTGCCAGGGTGGTAAATAGTGTTTCAAAATCTGCTTAAGAAAATTGGGCGTACACTAGACAGAGAACATATACCCTATATGGTCATAGGTGGTCAGGCGGTGCTTCTTTATGGAGAGCCGAGGTTAACGAAAGATATTGACGTTACTCTTGGTGTTGACGTTGATGAACTACAAAAAGTAAAGGATATTTCCAATAGCATTAAGCTAAAAATTCTTGTAAAAAAGGTAGAGGAATTTGTCAAAGATACAAAGGTGCTACCTACGATTGATGAGAAAAGCGGAATAAGGGTGGATTTTATTTTTTCTTTTTCACCTTATGAAAAACAGGCAATTGAGAGAGCAAATAGCATAGAGTTTGGTAAGACTGTGGTCAGGTTTGCCACCCTTGAAGATGTAGTTATCCATAAAATTATTTCAGGCAGAGCTAGAGATATCGAAGATGTAAAGTCAATTCTGTTGAAAAATCCCAACTACGATTCTGGGTATATTGATAGATGGCTAAAAGAATTTGACCGTTCTCTAAATGAGAATTTCTTGAAGGTATTTAAAAGAGTGGTCAAAGAGATAGAGTGAACTCATTATCAGAGATTTTGGAACTTTGGAGACTGTTTCTTTTCATAAAAAGCCGCCTTATGGAACACATATAACCGCTTCCATTAAAAATAATGCCGTGATAAACTCTGTTGGGCAAGGTTGGATCAGCTTCTATTTCCTAAATCAAGAAAGAATCTTTCTTTAGCATAAATTAGTAAAATGAAGAATCTCGACAAAGGAAGCATTATAAAAGGGTCTTACTGGCCAGAGCCTGTTGAAATCAAACTTATTGAGGATGCTGGAGTATATGTGCGCATTATTGGTGTAACAACTATTTCTCGATCCCATATTGATCAGCTTATTACTCATGAGGAGTTCTCAAAGTTTTCGGTTCTAAGCATAGGCACGACCTGCTCTGAGGAACCGTGGAAGGTTTTTCTGGCCCTGGAAACAAAGCGTTATCGTTTTGCTTCTCTATATGATCCTTTACTGGCAATGAACACTTCGAAAGTAGATCCACTTCCTCATCAGATTGAGGCTGTTTATGGTTATATAACTAAGCTTCCGAGAATTCGTTTTTTAATTGCTGATGACCCAGGTGCAGGTAAGACCATTATGGCTGGGCTGGTTATAAAAGAATTAAAATTGCGAAATCTCATAAGAAGAATTTTGTTAGTGGTACCCGGTCACCTTAAGGATCAATGGAGAAGGGAATTGGCGGAGAGATTCGAAGAAAAATTTATTGTGGTTGACAGGGGCTTATTAGATGCCCTCTATGGAGAAAATTTATGGCTTAGGGAAAAGCAGATTATTACTTCCATTGATTTTGCTAAAAGAGATGATGTTATTTCATCGATTTCTGCTGCTAACTTTGATCTCATTGTTGTTGATGAAGCACATAAGATGAGTGCCTATCGTTATGGAGATAAATTAGAAAAAACAAGTCGCTATAAGTTGGGAGAGCGACTCTCACAAAATACGACTCATCTATTATTTTTAACAGCAACGCCGCATAAGGGAGACCCAGAAAACTTCAGATTATTCCTTGATCTACTTGAGCCAGGGTTCTTTGCCACGACCGAAATGGTTCAGGAATCTATCAGAAATAAAGATAATCCTCTATTTGTAAGGCGCGTTAAAGAAGACTTAAAGGATTTTGAGGGTAAACCACTCTTTTTGCCAAGGCACGTGAAAACAAAAAGCTTCAACTTAGGATCTCAATCGCCAAGAGAAAAAGAACTCTATAATGAGTTGTCCAAATACGTCAACACACAGTATAACAAAGCACTGTCAAAAGATAAAAAGAGAAACATTGCTTTTGCGCTTGTGATTCTGCAGCGCCGACTGGCATCCAGTACATTTGCACTTCTAAAATCCTTGGAACGGAGGAAGGAACGTCTAAAAGATTTATTAGACATAGTTGAGAAAAGGGGTGTGATTCCAGATTATAGTTTTGACATTGAAGCAGTCGAAGATATGAGCGAGGAAGAAAGATGGAAAGAGGAAGCAATCTGGGAGACACTGAGTGTTGCTGAAAACAGAGAAGAACTCGAGAGAGAGATTAAAACCATTGAAGAACTGGTTAGGCGTGCTAAAGAAATCATTCAAAATGAAGAAGAGATCAAGTTAAGGGAACTCAAGAATTCCCTGGAAGAGCTAGCACAGAAATACCCTGAGCAAAAAGATAAAAAAATTCTTATCTTTACTGAATCGCGAGACACCCTTGACTATCTTGAAGATAAAATCAAAAGATGGGGATACAACGTGAATACCATCCACGGTGGAATGAAGTTGGAAGAGAGAGTAAAGGCTGAGAAAATTTTTAAGAACGAGACACAGGTTTTGGTAGCAACAGAAGCCGCAGGAGAGGGTATTAACCTTCAATTCTGCCATCTTATGGTCAATTACGATATTCCCTGGAATCCCAATAGGCTTGAGCAGAGGATGGGAAGAATCCATCGCTACGGGCAACAGAAAGAGGTTTACGTGTTTAACCTTGTTGCAGAGGACACGCGAGAGGGCAAAGTGCTTAATAAGTTGTTTCAGAAATTAGAGGAGATCATGAATGCGTTGGGCTCCGACAAGGTATTCGATTGTCTTGGCGAGTTAATGTATGACAAAAACCTTTCTCAACTATTGCTGGAAGCCGCAGCTAATTCCAGAAGCATTGACGAGATACTAAAGGAGATTGAGATAACAGTAAACGAAGAATACATAGCCAAAGTTAAGGAGAATTTGGGCGAGAGCCTAGCTACTAGATTTATTGATTACACGCGCATAAAAGAAATGGCACTACAAGCACGGGAGCATAGGCTTATTCCCGAATATACTCAAAGCTTCTTCAAAAAGGCTTTTGATAAAGCCGGGGGAAAATTCCACGAACTTAAAGATGGTTTCCTAGCTATAGATTCAGTTCCCTATGAAATACGAAAAATTGCCGAAGAAGATAATTTTAAGAAATCCTATGGAGAATTGTTAAGAAAATACTCCAGAGTGACCTTTGATAAAGAGATTGCCTTTAAAAATCCTGATACTGAATTTGTTTCCTTCGGTCATTCTCTGTTTGAAGCAATTATGATTTGGGTAGAAAGAACCTTTTTTGGTTCTCTTCTCAGCGGAGCCACATTTATTGACCCTGATGGAAGGATGGATGGATACCTCCTTTTCTATGAAGGTGAAATTAAAGATGGTACAGGTAGTGTAGCCGGGAAAAGGCTTTTTAGTTTTTATCTAACAGATGGAGAAGTAAAGTCGATCTCACCTGCTATTATTTGGGATCTTAAAGAAGAGGAAAACGCTGATAAAAGTCCGGTTGACATCGAAGGACTTAAAAATCGCACATTAAGCCATGTAATACAACAACTTGAGCGGTACAAAGAAGAACTTTTGGTGGAGCGCAAGCGGCAAGCAGATATTAAGCAGAAATATGGAATTAAATCGCTTGATTATCTCATTTTAGGGCTCGATGGTGACTTGATTGCACTTTTCGAACGTAAAAACCAGGGTGAAAATGTTGACCTGGTTATCCGAAACAAAGAGGAAAGAAAATTAGAGTACGAGAGGTCACTGGTTGAGCTTAAAAAACAGATTGAAAAAGAAAAAAGCCTTACTATGAGCATGCCTCAATTTGTCGGTATTATCAGGGTAAAACCAGCCGATATAGTTGACAGTTCTATGCAAAGTGATGAAGAAATAGAGCGTGTCGGTATGGAGGTTGCTATGAAATACGAAAGAAAGCAAGGACGCGTTCCTGAGGATGTATCCAATGAAAATCTGGGCTTCGATATTCGTTCCGCTGATAAAGAAGGAAACAAACTCTACATTGAAGTTAAAGCCCGTGCAGGGACTGGAGCTGTAGCCTTAACACAGAATGAGTGGTTTAAAGCAAACAGATTTAAAGAAGACTATTTTCTTTATGTTGTGATGAATGCCACTACTATACAGCAGTTGATAATAATTCAAAACCCTGCTGCGAGATTGCAGCCAGAGGAGAGGGTAGAAGTTGTTAGATTTATCTTCTCTAAAGAGGAGATAACAGAAAAAGGAGTCTTTGCGTGAATCATGGATTTATACAAGAATAGGTATCGTGTAGAGTCCGCCCGATTGAAAGAGTGGGACTATTCCTTTAATGGGTATTATTTTGTCACGGTTTGCACCAAAAATCAGGAGTGTCTATTTGGTGAGGTTATAGATAGTGAAATGATATTATCCGAAATTGGGGAAATTGCAAAACAGTATTGGCTGGAAATTCCCAAACATTTTGACGAAGCTAAACTGGATGAATTTGTTATTATGCCGAATCACGTGCATGGGATTGTAATTATCAAAAACGATAATAATGTAGAGACACGCCATGGCGTGTCTCTACAGCAGCGGAATCAATTTTCAAAACCTATCCCTGGTTCTTTATCGATTATCATAAACCAATATAAATCCTCCGTGACACGTAGGTGTCGTAAGAATGGACACAGTAATTTTGCCTGGCAATCCAGGTTCTATGATCACATCATAAGAAATGAAAATTCCCTGCAAAAAATCAGAGAATACATTAACAATAATCCAATAAAATGGGATATTGATGAAAATAACCCTGCTTTTGTAAAGAGGTGATTACTGCCTGATGGAATGTTTGAATGAATACTGTAGAGACGACCTGCTAGGTCGTCTCTACCCGCCGGGTCGTCTCTACAGACTATGATTCAAGATTACGGAGCGGAATAATGAACGACAAAGACAAGCGTTTTATTGAAGAATCCTTCCCTGTAAAGGAAGTAAGCGTAGAATCAGCGCGTGAGAAAAACATCCGCCACGGTCATATCTCTACACTTCACATCTGGTGGGCAAGGCGTCCCCTTGCATCGTCGAGAACTACAAATTACGCCGCACTCATTCCTGCGCCAAAAAACATAGACGAGTGGAAGAAGAAAAGAGAGTTTATTATCAACCTCTCAAAATGGGAGAATTCCCTAAATCAATCCATTATAGAGAAGGCAAGAAAGGATATTCTTGAAGCAAACGGCGGAAAACCTCCAAGAGTTCTCGACCCATTTGCCGGTGGTGGAGCGATTCCACTCGAAGCGCTTAGGCTCGGATGCGAGACCTATGCAAGTGACTATAACCCTGTAGCAGTTCTTATTCTCAAATGCACGCTTGAGTATCCGCAGAAGTATGGTCGGGGTTCGCAATTCGGGATTCGGGGTTCGGGTATAAAAGAAGGAGGTAGTGAGCGTGAAGAGCTACAAGGAGCTGAAAGTGTGGCAGAAGGCAATGAACTTAGTGATAGAGATATACGGGATGACGAAGGGTTTTCCTCAAGAAGAGAGATTTGGACTCATAACACAGGCTCAGAGGGCAGCGGTATCCATTCCAGCCAACATAGCGGAGGGGTGGGGCAGAGGGTCGAGGAAGGAATACATTCAGTTTCTTCTGATAGCGAGAGGCTCTCTGATGGAGTTGGAGACGCATCTCCTAATAGCCCAGAAGTTAAATTATCTCAAGGAGGTACAACTGGAAAGGATTCAAAAGGAGATAGAGAGCATAGGGATGATGCTCAACCGCCTGATCCAGAGCTTAAAGAAACGTTAGTTCGGGGTTGGGAGTTAGGGGTTCGGGATTCGGAATATGGAATGACAAAACCTCTTTTCCCGAAAACCGAACACCCAATCCCGAATCCCTACCTTCACGATGTAAAGAAATGGGGTAACTGGGTTTTGCAGGAGGCCAAGAAGGAAATCGGCAGATTCTATCCGGAGGAGAATAGATCGGTTCCAGTAGGTTACATCTGGGCAAGGACTATACCCTGTCAACAGAGAATACAATTCAAAATAGTCGGCACGGGATATGAGAAAATGCCACAGGACTTTGATCCGGAAAAAGGAACTGTTTCAAGAGCAGTCGCTGTCTGCCTCGTCTGTGGTTCGGTTGTGGATGCCAAAACTACGAGAAAGCTTTTTCAGGAAGGGAAATCCGGTCAGAGAATGGTTGCAGTTGTTTTACACAAGAAGGGAGAAACAGGTAAAAAATACCGGGTGGCTACAGATGATGATTTCGAAACTTTCAAGAAAGTTGAAGAGTGTCTGAATGAAAAAAGAGAAAAGCTTATGCTTGAATGGGGAATAGACCCTGTGCCTAATGAAGAATTTCCTAAATATGTAACCATGATCACCGAGCCTCTTGGAAGTGCACAAAACTATAATTTCTATACCTGGGGTGACCTATTCAATAAAAGGCAGAAGCTTGCTTTAATTAATTTTGTAGAGAATGTGAGAAAGGTATATCAAAAGATGATGGAGAAAAGATATGAAGATGAATATGCAAAGGCAGTTGTGAGTTATTTGGCTTTGAGTATAGACAGGCTTTCAATTTATCAAACAACATTGGGTTATTGGCATAATACAAGGGAATTGGTTAATCCGGGTATGGGAAGGCAGGTATTAGCTATGGCTTGGGATTATGCAGAAAGTAATCCAATTGGTGGTAATGCTGATTGGGATTCCGCAATAAGTTGGATTTTAAAAGTTATCGACCATTGTTCTACATTCAATACTCTACCTGCAAATGTAAATCAATCTTCTGCCACTAATCTGGACTATGTTGACAACTATTTTGATGCGGTTTTTACCGATCCCCCTTATTATGACAATGTGCCATATTCTTATCTCTCAGATTTTTTCTATGTGTGGTTGAAAAGAACTGTTGGGCAGATATATCCCGAACTTTTCTCAACACCTTTGACACCTAAAAAGAACGAGATTGTGGCCTATGCAGATAGATCTAAGGGATTTGAAGAAGGAAAAAGTGTATTTGAAAATTTGCTCAAAAAGTCCTTTCAGGAAATCCATCGTGTTTTAAAGCCAAACGGTGTCGCAGTTATTGTATATGCCCACAAATCAACAGAAGGTTGGGAGACGCTTATAAACTCACTACTTGATTCAGGATTGATTATAACCGCTGCATGGCCTGTTAATACAGAGATGCAAGCTAGGTTAAGAGCTAAAGAATCTGCGGCGCTTGCCTCTTCAATTTACATCGTTGCCCGAAAGATGGAGCGTCAACCTACGGGATTCTATAACGAAGTAAAAGAAGAATTAAGAAAGTATCTTAATGAAAAGCTACACAGACTATGGGCAGAGGGGATAAGCGGAGCAGACTTTTTTATTTCTGCTATTGGTTCCGCAATAGAAATCTTTGGCAAGTATGAATAAGTAATGGACTATGAAGGAAATATAGTTCGTGCGGATCGCTTGCTTGATGAAGTTGGGAGGATTGCTACTGATTATGCCGTGAGACAAATATTGCACAATGGATTTGCCGGGGAGATTTCGGACCTTACCCGTTTCTATGTCCTTTATCGCTGGAACTATGGAGAAGCAAAAGTGCATTTTGATGAGGCAAGAAAGCTTGCGCAAAGCTGCAGCATTGACTTGGCGAAAGAGTGGGGTCGAGATGGTTTTGTCAAAAAAGAAAAGGAATTTATCAGGGTTTTGGGGCCACAGGATAGAAGATTAGAGAACTTGAAAAACTCACCGGAACTCATAGACGTGCTCCATTCTGTTCTTCTCCTCTGGGAAAAGAGTAGGCGTGATGATATGCTGAATTTCC
>JACPIY010000071.1 GCA_016187835.1 Deltaproteobacteria bacterium
AAGTTGTCCAAATTGCCTAGTCGAGCAGCGTTTGGCTCAGCGAATAGGAGCTTAACAATTCCATTAACCATATCAGAAATATAGCAGAAGCTTCTGGTTTGTTTTCCATCTCCATATACCGTTAAAGGCTCCTCTCTTAATGCCTGAACTATGAAGTTTGAAACTACCCTTCCGTCATTGGGTCTCATAAGCGGCCCGTAGGTGTTAAATATTCTTACAATTCTCGTATCTAATCCGTGATACCTGTGGTAAGCCATAGTTAGGGCTTCGGCAAAGCGCTTAGCTTCATCATAAACACCTCTGGGACCTACCGGGTTCACGTTTCCCCAGTAGTCCTCGGGCTGAGGGTTCACGAGCGGATCACCATAGGCCTCCGAGGTACTAGCAAGTAGGTATCTCGCACCTTTAGCTTTGGCTAGCCCCAGAGTTTTGTGTGTACCCAAAGCGCCAACTTTAAGAGTCTGTATAGGAAGTTCAAGGTAATCTATGGGACTCGCGGGTGATGCGAAGTGGAGTACTGCATCTACTACTCCATCAATATGGATGAAGTTCGTTACATCATAGTTTATAAATTTGAACCATTTGTTTCCTATTAGATGGGCAATATTATCGGGATTTCCGGTTATAAGGTTATCAATGCAGATTACCTCGTGACCCATCTCGATTAACCGAACGCAAAGATGGCTTCCAAGAAACCCTGCCCCACCCGTAATTACGATTCTCCAAGACTTTTCTACACTTTTATAATCCACTATATTCCCCACCAATAATGATTTTATCTAACCATTTATAGGGTCTATATTTGCTATACCTATACCAAAGTATTTAAATCCTAACTTCTCAAGTCTTTTGGAATTATACAAATTCCTACCGTCAAAGATTACAGCGGACTTCATAAGTTTTTTCATCTTTTCAAAATCAGGTTGTCTGTATTCATTCCACTCAGTGTGAACAACTAGGGCATCGGCATCGGTGCAGACATCATAATTAGATTTTGCATAGTTCACCTTAGTTCCAAAATATTCCTTTGCTTTGTCCATAGCAACCGGGTCATGCACTGAAACTTGAGCACCAAAAGATAGGAGCTTATCAATTATAAAAAGCGACGGCGCTTCTCTTAAATCATCGGTTTTCGGTTTAAAGGAAAGCCCCCAAACCCCAAATTTCTTTCCCTTTAGCTCTCCCTTAAAAAACAATTTTATCTTTCTCCAGAATAGCTCTCTTTGCAACGTATTGACTTCATCTGTAACCCTACATATTTTAAGGTCATAATCCAATTTTTCAGCAGTCTTTATTAATGCCTTAACATCTTTCGGAAAACACGAGCCTCCATAACCAATACCAGGAAAAAGAAAAGAATGTCCTATTCTACTATCAGCCCCCATTGTTACTCTTACTTCTGATACGTCAGCTCCTATAAGCTCACAAAGATTTGCAATTTCATTCATAAATGAAATCCTCGTAGCAAGCATCGCGTTTGCAGCATATTTGGCTAATTCCGACGACCTTATACCTACGCTTATAACCGGATTGCTCGTTCTCACAAAAGGCGCGTAGAGTTCTTTTAGGATTCCCGCAACCGATGCCTTATCAGCTCCAATCACAACTCTATCGGGCTTCATAAAATCCTCAACAGCCGCTCCTTCTTTAAGAAATTCGGGGCTAGATGCAACATCAAACTCGACATCTGTAATTCCTTTTATTACATCACGAACCATCTCTGTGGTCCCAACTGGGACCGTGCTCTTAGTAACTACGATTTTATAGTCACCCAAACATTCTGCCATTGCCCGAGCTACATCTAAGACTGCTCCAATATCTGCAGAACCATCACCATTTGGCGGAGTACCAACCGCGATAAAAATTATAAAAGACTTTTGTACGGCTTCTGACAGATTAGTAGCAAAACTGAGACGACCTTCCTTCAAGTTTTTTTGGACAAGATTTTCGAGGCCTGGTTCGTAAAAGGGTACTCTACCATTTTCCAGACTTTTGATTTTCTCTTGGTCAATATCAACACATATAACGTTATTCCCGCTTTCCGCAAAGCATGCACCTGTTACTAGCCCCACATAACCCGTCCCTATAATACCGATGTTCATTACAATGCCTCCTTCCTAGATATCATTATTGGATGCTACATAATACTGAAAATTAAAACTTTCATATAACAAGAAAAATATAATGCCAAAACATTAGGTCTTAAATTAAATTTATTTCCTATTTAGACATGCAATCTATGGCTCCGCCGTCTCACTTACATAGACACGGAGTCTACAAAAACAATTCTAAATAAATAACTTACCTTAGATAATAATCAATTGGACTTTGGTTAGCTAATTCATTATGAAAAGTTTGAATCCAGAGAAGAGATAATACTTAAGGCTTACATAATAAGCTATAATTAGACATCCACAACTGTCTTGTTATCAAATAAGAAATTCAACACTTATAAATCACTCAACAGTAACACTCTTTGCAAGGTTCCGTGGCTGATCAATATCACACCCCCTGTTTCTTGCTATATGATAAGCAAAGAGCTGAAGCGGAATCGCAAATAAAATAGGACTTAGAAAGTCTGAGGTTTTGGGCACACAAAAAACATGATCGACTTTTTCAATTATCTCCTCGCACTCTTCATCTGCAATGGCAATAACATTTGCATCTCTGGCTTTTACTTCTTCAATGTTGCCAAGCATCTTTTCATAAACAGAATTATGAGGTACAAGAGCAACTACGACCATATCCTTGTCTACAAGCGCAATAGGCCCGTGCTTCATCTCACCTCCGGCATACCCCTCCGCGTGCAGATAGGATATTTCCTTTAACTTCAGCGCTCCTTCCAAAGCAATGGGATAGACGATTCCCCTACCCAGAAAGAAATAGTCTCTTTTTTCCCAAAAAAGATCGGCAAGTCTTTTAATCTCCTCCTCTTTTTCCAGTATACTTTCAATCTTCTTAGGAATTGAGGCAAGCTCAGTCATAATTCGGGAAAAAGCGGAATAAGATATCAATTCCTTTGCTCTTCCCAGATAGCCAGCAAAGAGATAGAGGGCAACGAGCTGTGAAGTAAAAGCCTTGGTGGAAGCGACTCCTATTTCGGGACCCGCATGAGTATAAATTACCCCGTCTGCTTCTCTTGTAGCTGTACTTCCTACAACGTTGCAAATTATCAGGATCTTTGAACCTTCCTCTTTAGCTTTTCTTATAGCGCCCAGGGTATCTGCCGTCTCTCCGGACTGAGTTATACCTATAGTTAAAGTATTATCATCTATAAGTGGCATTCTATATCTAAATTCCGAAGCCAGATCAACTTCAACGGGCACCTTTGCAAAAGCTTCAATCATAGATTTACCAACGAGTGAAGCATGCCAAGAGGTTCCGCATGAGACTATATAAATCCTTGATATTTTTCTAAGCTCTTCTACCGTGAAATCCAGGTCCTCCCAATGTATTTTGTCTTTATTCAGATTGATTCTTCCACTAAATGTATTTCTTACGGCCTGAGGTTGTTCGAGAATCTCTTTAAGCATGAAATGGGCATAACCGCCTTTTTCTGCTAGTTCCGGGTCCCATGGTATTTGATAAATCTTTTCCTCTCTGCTCCCACCGCTTTTAAGATCCGTTATTTGAGTCCCATCCTCTCGTATAACCACTAATTCATTATCATTAACAAATATGGCATCTTTTGTAATATTCAATATCGCGGGCACATCCGATGCAACAATGTATTCTTTATCTCCCCGTCCGATGATGAGCGGGCTACCTTTTCTTGCAGCAACAATAGTGTCAGGATTGGAGCTACTTATAACTGCAATCGCATAAGTTCCTTCTACTTCACAAAGCGCTCTTCTTACAGCCTCCGATAAATTCCCATTATTAAGATACCTCTCAATGAGATGAGCAATAACCTCAGTATCGGTCTGAGAGCGGAAAATGTGCCCTTCGGAAATAAGAACCTTCTTCAATAGCGAATAATTCTCGATTATCCCATTATGCACAACCATCAATTTCCCATAGCAATCGCAATGAGGATGTGAATTTACCTCGGTTGGCCTACCATGTGTTGCCCAGCGCGTATGACCAATCCCCAAGTGGCTTTCATATTCTCGCTCTCTGAGAATGGATTCGAGATTTGACAGCTTACCTACAGTTTTCTTCAAAACCATATTGCCGTCTTCATAAAATGCGATTCCGGCTGAATCATAACCACGATATTCAAGTCTCCTAAGTCCCTCAATAAGTATAGGTACAGCATTATTGCTCCCAATATATCCCACTATTCCACACATTGAAAACTACCTCCACAAAGCGATTTAGAAAGATTATTCATAAGCCCTGAACTACAGAAAAGGAGCTATTATTAACAGGAAGAGAGAGTTTAGAGATTACTTTTGCCATCATCTTTCTTTCTATCCAAACCTCTCCATTTATCAGAGCACGCACCGATCTTATCAACTCTGAAGCACTTGCACTTTTAAGAACATAACCTAAAGAACCTGCACAGATTGCCTCAACAATCCTCTCTTCATTATATTTCTCTGTAAGTAAAAGCACAATTAGAGTAGGAGCTTTTTTTCTTATTAGTCTCAGTATTTCCAACAAGTCTAAATGGAACATATCTATGTCAAGAATCAGAAGCTCCGCTTTAATTTGGCTTAAAATAAGCCTTTCAATATCCCTTGGTCTAGGGATTTCAGCTACAATTTCAATGTCTTCCTCGGAAGCCAGTATGTTAAGAATCGCCTCTCGATCAAGGGCATATTCACAGGCTAATATTACTCTTCTGTAATTTGACAATTTATTCTCCTTTATGGCTTATGTTGACCAAATTAAACTTTTTTAGGGTAATATTATGTCTCAAACTCCACTTATGCTATAGGATAACAAAACGAATTTTCCCAGTGCTTATCCAGAGGAAATTCTGCAAAATCGTTAAAAAAGCATCCACAATTCACTCACAGTAGTGAGTTCCAGTAGTAATCAGAATTATATCTATTTATCTCATTTAGCAGAAGAAAATCAATTGGACTTTGGTTGAATTGAGAATTAAAAAGAAGTCTTATTAATCATATAAAGTATAACTTTAGTTAGAGAAACAATATAACTCTAGTCTAAAGGAAACGAAAGCCGAACTAAATTACTTGATATTCTCCATGTATTTACTTGTTATTTAACTCCAGTACCTCTTAAGAAAATGTGTAACTGCCTGAATAAATCATCAGATTTGATCATGTGGATTGTTTTTATATCCAGCCTAATTAACTAGCTTACAAATCCATTTCTAAAGCCATAGAGTATAAGTTCAGACCTATTCTTTACAGAAAGTTTCTTAAAAATCTTGTACAAATGAAACTTTACTGTTTTTTCGCTTAGATATAGGTCTTTCGCAATATCCCTGTTGCTAAGGCCAGTTAAAACCAATTTTGCGATTTTTGTTTCGGTTTCAGTGAGATCGTATACTGCACTCTTTCTTTTTTTCCCTTTCATTTTAGGGGAAGACGAGAAAGCCTCTAGAACTTTTACCATCATTTTCCTTTCCGCCCAGAGTTCCCCATCATTTACAGATTTGATTGCTTTGGTAAGATGTTTTGACTCGGTATTTTTTAATAAATACCCTCTTACACCAGAACGAATAGCGCTTATGAGTGTATTCTCATTATAGTCGTTATCAACAATCAAAATTACCTTAGCGTTCTTATTCTTTTTAAGCAGTTGAAGGATTTTTGTAAGGTTTAATGCCCTTAGATCAATATCAAGGAGAAGTACATCAAACTTAAATTCCTCACAGACCTGAACCAAATCTAGCAAATTAGAAACCCTATGCACTATTTCTATGTTTTTATCATCTTCAATTATCTTGGATATACCCTCCCTTAAAAGTGGGTAGCAACAGGCCACTACTACCTGTATGAGATCATTGTTTTTCTCCAAATGATTTGAGCTCTTTGTAGCCATAAAGTTTCTCCCTTTACTTAAAGAATTGATGAATAAAGTTAGAGCGTTTCAATATCAAGTATATCAATCTCAATAGAAACAGATCTCTTTATGAGTTCTATAGAAATTATAAGCTTATGTTTAGAAGATTTTTTATCGATAATCTTGCCAACTACTCCTTGGAGGGGACCTCTTTTGATAATGACATCTCGTCCTTCGCCTAGATATGGGTAGGGATCATACTTTAGTTTGTTTTGAACAACCTTCATTATAGCCTCTATCTGCTCAGTTGGAATAGGAACCGGGGTACCATTGCAACCAACTATTCTTAAAACACCCTTGGTATATATGACATCGTAAATATCACCTAGACCTATCCTTATGAATAAATAACAGGGAAATAGAGGAATATTTATTAACTTTTTGCGATCCTTCCATTGTGATAAGATCTCCCTTAAGGGAAGAAACGTTTTAACACCTCGACTCTTTAAAGCAGCTTCGGCTACTTTTTCATGACGGCTTTTAGTATGAACCGCATACCAACTCTCTGATTCATATAATTCTCCTACAGGTAACGTACTTTTGACCAACATTGATATAAACCAACCTCCCTGAGTATAAAATAAACTTTCATATAAATTTAAATACCAATATTACTAAAAGTCAACCGACTTTAGTTAGATTAAAAATTAGACAAAAGTTATAACTAGCTCTTTTTAAGGTCTTTTAAGCTGAAACATCTTTGCCGGAAGTTGAACGATTATGCCGCTGAGCTCCAATGATAGGAGAACCGACAATGCCCTTGCGGAATCAATCCCCGTTAACTTTATTATTTCGTCAATATGTAGAGGTTTTTCCTTTAGCATGGAATAAACCTCTCTTTCATCTTGAGAAAGCTCGGAAAGAAGAGAAGAAAAACTCTCGTCCAAGTATCGTTTTCCCCCTAGATTACTAAACGCTTCTATTTCACTTAATATATCATCCACAGACTCAACTAATTTCGCCCCCTGTTTTATCAGCCTATTAGTTCCTCGACTAAGCCTGCTTCCTATGTTTCCCGGCACTGCAAACACTTCTCTATTTTGTTCAAGGGCAAAAGAAGCCGTAATAAGAGAACCACTTTTATCGGAAGCCTGAACGACAGCAACACCAAGCGAGAGACCACTTATTATCCTGTTTCTTTTAGGAAAGTTTACAGAATCTGGAGTGGTTCCAATAGGCAACTCGGATATAACAGCTCCCTGATTTGAAATCCTCTCATATAGTTTTTTATTCTCTTGTGGGTAGATAACATCCAGCCCGGAACCTAAAACTGCTATGGTTCGCCCTCCTCTTTTTAATGCTCCGTCATGTGCAATAGAATCAATTCCACGAGCCATACCACTCACAACACTAATACCTCGTGCAGCCAATTCTCCTGCGAGTTCCTCTGTAACAAACCTTCCGTACCTGTCAGGAACCCTTGTTCCGACAATTGCTATTGCAATATCATCGTCCTTAATAATATCCCCCTTTACGTATATAAAAGGAGGGGGATTATAAATAGTAAAAAGATTCTTTGGATAGTTTGAATCAGTCAAAAGTATTAGTTTAAAACCTAATTTCTCAATTCTTGAAACTTCTTTTTCAGCCTCATCCCATTCAGAAAAATTCCTTATGGCCTGTATTGTTTTCTCTCCTATTCCTTCTACCCTTTGGAGTTCCCCAAGTTCCGCCTCAAACACACTCTTAGGGCTCTGAAATTTAGAAATGAGATTTCTAAAGAGAACATCTCCTACTCCGGTTACCATCTTGAGTGCAATCCAGGATTTGAATTCTTTCATGATAATGAAGTTTTAATCCCAAATTTTGCGCCGGTCAACATATGGAGAAAAAGATCGAAAAACCGCGTAAAAATCTGCTAAAGAAGTGTTTCATATAACCTACCTTGATAGGTAGCTCTTCTTGCAAGCTCCTCTTCTATTCCATTCAGAATCTCATTATGGTTTTTATTCCACACTGGGGCTATTAAAAGATCCTTCGGTGTATCGGTAAGAAGCCTCTCGACTATGATCTTAGGAGACAAACGCTCGAGAAAGCGCAGGATAAAATCAAGATACTCTTCATAGCTAAATATATGAAACGGCCTCTCCGAATACAATCTGGCAAGAGGAGTGTTTTTTACGATATGGAGATTATGAATCTTTATAAAATCTATATCCAATCTTGATACTTCATCAGCCATCCGGAGCATTTCATCTTCAGTCTCTGTTGGGAAACCAACGATTATATGAGCCCCGATTTGTATTCCCCGATCCTTTGTAAGACGTATTGCCTCAACGACAGATTGGTAATTATGACCTCTATTCGTAAACTCTAAAGTCTTATCGTATATTGATTCAATTCCATATTCCACTGTAACAAAAAAATCTTTTGCCATATCCTCAAACAGGTTTATCTTCTCCTTATTTATGCAGTCAGACCTTGTGCCCACCGCAATTCCTACAACGTTATCGTACTTCAGCGCTTCCCTGTATAGTTTTTCGAGTTTTTCAACTTCATCATAAGTATTGGTATAAGCTTGAAAGTAGATTATAAATTTCTCTGCCCTGAATCTCTTTTTGAGATAATCCATCCCGGCTTTAATCTGGCGGTGCATGGAAAAACGAGAGCGGGCATAGGGAGGGACAAAGCTTTCATTGTTACAATAAATACACCCGCCCCGTGCCACTGTGCCGTCTCTGTTTGGACAGGTAAACCCCATATCCACTGAAACCTTGTGAACCCGACACCCAAATTTATGTTTTAAATAACTGTTATAGGAATTGTATCGTTTATCCATATCTTTTCAATTTAATCGTATAACCACAAATTAACACGAAATGAGTTTTAAGCTATAGACTTTTGAAATTCAGGATCGGGTAATTAAACCCACCAACCAGCAAGCCCATTAACTAGTAAACTGTAAGCACATATCGTTCATTGTCATTTGTCTTAATCGTGGCCGAATAATTACTCCTAATCTAACTCCGCCGATGGACAAAGGTGACTGATCTTACATATTTTACAAAGAGGTTTTCTTGCTTTGCATACCATACGTCCATGATCGCTTAGAGCATTGGAAAAAAATGTCCATTTATTCTCTGGCACCAATTCTATAAAATCCTTCTCTATTCTATCCGGATCAGTCTTATCCGAGAGTCCAAGCCTCTTTGCAAGCCTCCTTACATGGGTATCTACGATTATTCCTGGAATTCCAAAGTAATTTCCCAAAACAACATTTGCAGTTTTTCTTCCCACTCCCTCGAGCTCAATGAGTTTTTCCATAGATGCAGGGATGCTTCCCTCATACTTGTCAGCAAGAACTTTACAACAGTTTATTATTGCTCTTGCCTTGTTTCTAAAAAACCCTGTCGGGCGAATATCTTTTTCTAATTCTTGCAGCTTAAGATCAGCGTAATCCGTAGCCGTTTTGTATTTTCTAAATAGTTCTTTTGTTACTTGGTTTACTCTTTCATCCGTGCATTGAGCAGATAGAATCGTCCCGACAAGAAGTTCTAATGGATTTGTAAAATTAAGATGACATTTAGTGCTTGGATATTCCTTTTGAAAAATCGAAATTATGTTACTTAGCCTTTTTTTCTTGGAATCGGAACTCTCGTTTTGAAAGGCTATCTGCTCTTTATGCAATTTATAAATCCTTTTAGCTAGCAAAAGGAATTAAAATCTTAACAAAAAAGAAAGGGGATATGTAAAATACAAATCCCCTCAGTGCAAAACTATAATAGGTACTAATAAACTTTTTAATTAAAATTATTGAGGAAGTACCTAATTTAAAGACCTAATCCTTACGTGCCGGACTTAGATCGGTTTTTCCTTCAAAGAAGTTTTTATTCTTTTCAATAAACTGCTTCCACTTATCCGGGAGTTCATCCTCGTGATAAATCGCATCAACAGGACAGGGGTCAACACAGGCGCCGCAGTCTATGCATTCTTCAGGATGAATAAGAAGCTGATCATCACCTTCATATATACAATCGACAGGGCAAGCCTCGACACAGGCTTTATCTTTAACACCTATACAAGGCTCTGCAATTATATAGGCCATACTTAATACCTCCTTAGATCTATGCAGATAAAAATACATTATACCAAATAGAGATGCAAGTTATTCTATAACTCTTAGCTTGTGTAATTCCCCTTCAACTGTAAAGGATTGTTTGAGAGAATTTATTTACTGCCCTGTTCTTTGTTTTTGGACTTTGATTCCTGGCCTTTATCCTGTTCCTTAGTTAAATTAGGTTCCTGGGTTTTCTCAGGATTTGTGGAAGAAACGTCAGAGGGTTGTTGCTCCAGAGGAGAAGCCGTAGATTTTTCTTCCACGGATATAGGAGCAGACTCTTTTACGACTGATGACTTGACACTCCTAGTCGAAAAATAACCAAGAGAGAGCGAAGTAATCATGAAAAGAACCGCGAGAACCCTTGTGACTTTTGTAAGAAAAGGAACAGCTCCGCTGGCTCCGAAGATAGATTCGGTAGTCCCTCCAAACATGGATCCAAGGTCTCCACCTTTCCCGGGCTGAAGAAGCACTGTAATAATCAGAAGTATACTAACAGCAATGTGAATTCCCTTTATAAAAGTTATAATTATTTCCACTTTATTCTACTCTCCTGCTAATTGAACTATTTTTCCAAAGGAATCTGCCCGAAGGCTTGCTCCACCCACCAGTGCACCATCTACATTAGGTGTGGCAAGGATTTCTTTTATGTTTTCGGGATTAACACTACCACCATATAGAACCCTTATATCGCTTGCAATCTGACCCAAAATGCCACCTGTTATCTCTCGAATAACTCCATGTAGATGCTCAATTTCTTTAGGTGTAGCATTATTCCCGGTCCCAATCGCCCAAACAGGCTCATAAGCAATCACAAGATTTGCTGAATCAGCCAATTTTACATCCTTTAGTCCAATTTCAATTTGTGACTCAATGACATTTATTGTTTTCCCTTTTTCTCTTTCACCAATAGTCTCACCCACACAAAAAACTGGGGTAAGACCCGCATCAAGTGAGGTTTTGATTTTTTTCTGCACCATAATATCTGTTTCCCTTAAAATGTTTCTTCTTTCCGAATGACCTATAATTGCCCATTTACATCCAATGTCTGTAAGCATATAGGGAGAAATTTCCCCTGTAACCGCCCCCCATGCTTCCCAAAAGACATTCTGTGCGCCCAGTTGTATTTTAGATTCACGAACTACACGATATACAACATCGAGTGAGGTATAGGGGGGAGCTAATACAACATCCACGCTGCTTCTTAAGTCATTTAGAAGATTAATAATCCTCTCTGCAAGCTCTTTGGCTTCTCTTCTTAGCATGTTCATCTTCCAGTTTGCAACGATGAGCCTTTTCCTCATTTGAGTTTGTTCCCCAGAGCCTCTAATGCGTGCAGTCTCTTACCTTGAATAAACTCTAAAGCAGCTTTGCCACCTTTAGATAGGTATTTGATTTTATCTGAATAATCTGTCCTTTTAAGTGCAAGAATTGTATCCCAGCCAACGACTATACTAAAGGCGTTAGAGTCGGCTATTGCTTTAGCCACCGCTAAAGTGCCTTTTTTAAAATCTTCCCTCTCGTATACGCCAATCGGTCCGTTCCAGAAAACAGTTTTTGCACTTAAGATTTTTGATGCAAAAAACTCGCTCGTTTTTGGACCTATGTCAACCGTTACAGCATCCTTATGAAAGGTGTCAGTAGACATTATAAAGGAACCAGAGTAATTGTTCAAATCCCCTTTTATAAGAACAGCATCCTCAGGAATAGCTATTCTGATGTCCCGTGCGGAAGCGGAAGAAATAAATCTCGCCGCACTGTATAAAGCCATTTGATCTACGGCCGACTTTCCCACCTCTTTCCCCAATGCTTTAAGAAAAGTATTAGATATAGCTCCGCCGATTAAAATAGCATCCACTTTATCCAAGAGACTTTCCATAATCGGAATTTTCTCCGAAGCACTTAGTCCTCCAAAGATAGCGACAAAAGGACGTGGAGGATTTTCAATCAGTCGGTTCAGATTGACTACCTCTTTTTTAAATTCAAGTCCAACGCATGCAGTGTCTACAAAGTCCACAATACCGGAGACAGAAGCATGTAAACGATGTGAAACGGAAAAAGCCTCGTTTACATAAACATCGGCTACCGCAGCAAGCCTTTTGGCAAATCTAGGATCGTTTTCTTCCTCTCCTTTATGAAACCTTAGATTTTCAAGAAGCATAACACTACCCTGTGGCATATCTCCGGCAATCTTCTTTACAGCATCGCCGACACAGTCTTCAGGGAAAAATATTTCGGTATTCAATAGTTCTGAGAGTCTTTTTCCCACGGGTTCAAGTGAAAGTTTTGAATTCAATTTCCCGCCGGGCCTTCCCAGATGAGAGGCAATAATTACTCTTGATCTTTCTCTAATGGCATGCTCTATTGTAGGAAGAGCAGCAACTATTCTAGTATCATCGGCAACTTTTCTGTCTCTATTGATTGGGACGTTAAAATCAACCCTTATAAAAACCCTTTTTTCTTTTATATCTATTTCATCTATAGAAACTAAATTCATATACCACCTTTATTGCTAATATACGCTTTTAATCTTTTAATTCCTTCATCTATGGACTCCATCGAAGTTGCATACGAAAACCTCAGATACCCCTCTCCTCCGTATCCAAAATCAATACCAGGAGTTACGGCAACTTGAGCCTTCTCAAGTATATTAAAAGCCAGATCGTAAGAATTATCCCCAAACCTTTTCGCATTAACAAAGACATAGAATGCCCCTTTTGGCTCCGAGTAGATCTCAAACCCCAATTCTCTAAGCCCTTCGATCATCCTCATTCTTCTTTTACCGAATATTTGAACCATCTCTTTCACTTTTGTCTTAGCGCTATTAAGTGCGGTGATTCCAGCCCTCTGCACAAAAGGATTTGGGGAGATAAAAAGGTTTTGTTGAAGCTTCTGGATCGGGCGGATAAAATCCTCCGGAGCAATGAAATATCCAAGCCGCCATCCTGTCATTGAATAGAGTTTTGAAAACCCATTAATCATAAACGCCTTATCGGAAAACTCGTAAATCGTTCTTGCTTTGCCTTCATAGACAAGCCCGTGATAGATTTCATCGGAAATCACATATAAACCAAGATCAGATATTTCCGTCATTATTTGCGGTTCAAGAACCGCACCCGTAGGATTCGAGGGCGAATTTATCAATATTGCTTTTGTATTTGTAGAAATCGCTTTTTTTATCCTGTTTATATCAATCTGAAACCCTTCTTCCTCGTAGATTCTCACACGTTTCGTCACTCCTCCTGCTATATTTATAATCTGGGGATAGCATGCATAGTGTGGGTCTGTAATTATAACCTCGTCGCCAGGGTCAAGAAGCGAAGCCATAGTGAGAAATAAGGCAGGAGAGCTACCCATTGTAATCACGACCCTTGTTGATGAAATATCCACCCCGTAATTCCTTCTATAATCTTCGGAAATAGCCTCTCTAAGCTCAGGAATCCCCAAGCTTGGAGTATATTTCGTATCTCCTCCCCTGAGTGATTCTATAGCTTCGTCACAAATTATTTTGGGAGTAGGAAGGTCCGGCTCTCCAACCTCAAAATGAATAACACTATTGCCCCGAGCTTCAATTTCTTTGGCACGCTCTAAGACATCCATCACAAAAAACGGGGCTATTTCTTGAGAGAGCTTGGACGGCATAATAACTTTTATTCTAAGTAAAAAGGGGCTTGTTGTCTAGGAGAGAAAAATAGACTTGACGAAAGAACGATCCATAGTTAATATATTGCTGTCCTCCCCCCTAGGGGAGGGGATAAAGAGAAAAGGAGGCAGCAACTTGCAAGATAAAGAGAAAATAATAAGAAGGTTAAAGAGTATCGAGGGTCATATTCGTGGCATTCAGAAAATGGTAGAAGAGGATAAGTATTGCATAGACATTATAAAACAAATTCTTGCGGTAAAAAGCGCGGTAGATAAAGTAAGCGCACTGATACTTAAAAGTCATCTTGAAAGTTGTGTAACTAAGGCAATAAAGTCAAATAAGCAACCTGAAAAAGAACGGGTGATAGCAGAACTTCTTGATGTTTTTGAGACATCGGGAAAGATTTGATTTAAAAGCGGTTTATCCAAAATATCTTTTTCGTTGTGAGGTTAAATATAGTTTCAATGACAGCATGAAGATAAACACACAAATAAATTATTAGGGAAGGTACCCCGATGAAGTCAAAAGGAAAGAAATATATAGTCATCAGTCACAATGACACCGATATTGCAAGCAAAAAGATATTCAAAGATCCTGTCTGTGGAATGTATGTAGCCCCAGAAAACGCTGCCGGCTCTTATGAGCATAATGGAGAAACATATTTCTTCTGCAATCAATACTGCTTAGAGAAATTTCGGGCTGAGCCCTCTAGGTACTTGACTGACGTAACGACTATCACTCATGAAGAATCAAAAACTCAATCGGCCGATATAAACAGTGAATACATCTGCCCCATGGATCCTGAGGTCCGCCAGCAGGAACCGGGTTCTTGTCCCAAATGTGGTATGGCCCTCGAACCGATGACTGTTGGGGCTCCGGTCACCAAGATAGAGTATGTCTGTCCAATGCACTCAGAAATCGTGAGAGACAAGCCGGGTTTTTGTCCAATTTGCGGAATGGCGCTTGAACCACGCACGGTCACAGCCGAGGAAGAGGTGAATCCGGAGCTTTTAGACATGACTCGCCGCTTCTGGATCAGCCTTTTCCTTACGGTTCCGATCTTTTTCCTAGTAATGTCAGAGATGATTCCGGGACGACCGGTGCAACATGCACTTCCCTCACGTCTTCTCACCTGGCTTCAGTTCGTCCTGGCAACTCCAGTGGTACTGTGGGGAGGATGGCCTTTCTTCCAGCGTGGCTGGGCATCGATTATCAATCACAGCCTGAACATGTTTACTCTCATCGCTATCGGCACCGGTATGGCTTACTTCTACAGCGTGGTGGCCACCCTTTTCCCAGGTATCTTTCCGGACTCGTTCCGTGTTCACAGCGGTGAAGTAGCAGTGTACTTCGAGGCTGCTACCGTTATCATCACTCTATTGCTGTTGGGACAGGTACTCGAACTGCGTGCCCGTAGCCAAACCAGCAGTGCCATTAGGGCCCTATTAGGTCTTACCCCTAAGACAGCTCGCATAATACGGGATGACGGAACCGAAGAAGACATCTCCTTAGATCGCGTCAAGCCAGGTGACCGGCTCAGGGTCCGTCCTGGAGAAAAGATACCTGTGGACGGCTTAGTGCTTGAGGGCAGGAGCTCAGTTGACGAGTCAATGATTACAGGCGAACCGATCCCGGTGGAGAAGACACCGGGCATCCGCGTCACCGGCGGAACGGTGAATGGTACCGGGAGCTTTGTGATGCGTGCCGAGCGCGTAGGCAGTGATACGTTGCTGGCCCAGATCGTTCGCATGGTGAGCGAAGCCCAGCGTAGCCGCGCTCCAATTCAGCGCTTGGCTGATGTTGTTTCCTCATACTTTGTTCCTGCCGTCGTTTTGGTCGCTATCATTACGTTAGTCGTCTGGAGTCTTATCGGTCCGGAACCACGTATGGTTTACGCTATAGTGAATGCTGTAGCCGTACTAATCATCGCTTGCCCCTGCGCATTGGGACTGGCTACGCCGATGTCTATTATGGTGGGGACTGGTCGTGGTGCCACAGTTGGCGTGCTGATTAAGAACGCGGAGGCACTGGAGATTCTGGAAAAGGTAGACACGCTTGTGGTAGATAAGACTGGCACGCTTACCGAAGGTAAGCCTCGTCTCACTTCGATAGTACCATTATCAGAACTCAAAGAATCGGAGTTGCTTCGCTTGACCGCAAGTCTAGAGCGGAACAGTGAGCATCCTCTGGCTGCTGCTATAGTTGCTGTAGCGAAAGCAGAGGGCTTACAGCTCTCCGAGGCCCGAAACTTCCAGTCCATCACAGGGAAGGGAGTAATAGGCACTGTAGACGGGAGGCTCGTGGCCGTTGGAAATGACAAGCTATTCGCAGAACTTGGCATGAATCCTGACACTTTGCTAAAAAGAGCGGAGGGCTTGCGTCAGGAGGGACAAACAGTAATGTTCGTTGCCATTGACGGCAAGCCAGCCGGGCTGCTTGGTGTCTCCGATCCGGTCAAAGAGTCTGCTCGTGAGGCTATCGAGACGCTACATCGGGAAGCCATCCGCATCGTAATGGTTACTGGTGACAATCGTGTGACTGCTGAGGCGGTAGCACGCAAGCTGGGCATTGATGAAGTTAAAGCCGGAGTGCTGCCTGACAAGAAAGCTGAGATAATCAAGCGACTGCAGGCTGAAGGTCGTAGAGTGGCAATGGCAGGTGACGGTGTCAACGATGCTCCCGCCCTCGCTCAAGCGCATGTTGGCATCGCAATGGGTACAGGCACTGATGTGGCCATGGAGAGTGCTGGAGTGACTCTGGTCAAGGGTGACCTGCGGGGCATCGTTCGGGCACGGAGGCTCAGTCGGGCCACTATGCGTAACATCCGAGAGAATCTCTTCTTTGCCCTCGTCTACAACACGCTCGGAGTTCCTATCGCTGCTGGAGTGCTCTATCCAGCGTTTGGATTGTTATTGAGTCCGATGATCGCCGCTGCCGCGATGACCTTTAGCTCAGTGTCGGTTATCACCAATGCACTGCGGTTGCGCAGGGTGAAGCTATAGAAGTCCGTACCATTTTACAATGTCGCAACTAACTACGAACGGCCCATTGCAACTAGAAATGTAATTATGGGAAGCTAGGAGATTAACGAATGTTGAAAAAGGTAACACGAAATGGCAAAAGACCCTGTATATAATATGGACATAGATGAGAAAAAAAGCTGTGGCAACTTCTGAGTATAGGGGAAAAACCTATTACTTCTACGCAAGGGGTTCCCTAACTACTACCCCTCCCCCTTGATCGCTACCCCAAACCCCAAAGGATTCAATATCGCTTTCGATAAGAATCCGGAGAAGTATTTAGGAAAAGAGAAGGAGGAAGAAGACAAGCATTAAGTTCGAGTATAAGACTAATGATGGCTACGTTAGCCCGATTTTTAAGTTTAAAAAAGCATACTCAAATCATGAGCAAGTTTGGCTTTTACGCTGTTATTCTGCTCCTTTCATTTTCTAGCTCTGCCTTCAGATAGGCATAGGGATCGTGATATATCGCTCCTTCCGGTAGCCATTCCCACAACGCACCAAGATCTTTCTTGATAATATTGATGTAGAATTGTGGCAGCTTAGTCGTTTCTCCTTCAAAATAGTCCCGAAACGTTCGGTCTTCATCAAGAAGGCGACGCACCTCACGATGAAATTTGAGTCTTCCAAATCCTTCAGATGATATTGCCCGTACGAGGTTCAACCATCTCGGTATTCCGGAAGTAGCTTCTCGAAATCGATTGACAATTGAGCGCCAGGAAAAAGAATGCTCGGTCAGATCAATCAAAAAATCGTAAAATTCAGTCCACGAATAGTTTTTTGGCTTCACATTCATAGCGTGGTTGTTGTTAAGAAAATGGAAAGGAAAAGTTAGAACTCGACCCTCACGTTGGTATTCGAGATTGAGAGGTGCTGCCTGGCCAAACGCTGTAAGGAGCGAATAAGCCGGAAAAGCAGCCGGTGCCATATCTACAAATTTTTTTGTCAATTCAAACGGTTCAGGGCCTTCGTCACAATCAAGTCCAAGCACGAAATTTGTTTGTACGTAAGGTATATACCGCAAAATTAAGTTTACATGTTCCGAAACGTGTATGAGCTTTTCTATTCCCTGCCTCTTACCGGTCCCTGACTTATTCCCCATATCATACCAGGATTCAATACCCGGTAAAATGGCCTTGAACCCATTCTGCTTTAGGCGTTTTAGATGAGGCTCCGACAGAAGGGAGAGACTGCTCTCTGCAATAAAATCAATTCTGTTGGGCGGTACAGCCTCCTCGATTGCCTCCATGTAGTCGTCGAACCGGATACCAAAATTCGGGTCATGCCAGCCCACCCACGGTCGTTTAAACTTCTTCAGTAGAAATCGTAGGTCATCTTTGATTACGTCAAACTCGAGGGGTTGATATGGCACAATAGAATCAATACAGAAACTGCAAGTGTATGGGCATCCCATACTGCCGATCATCGGAACGATCTTGATAAACGGCGACTTTATAAGGGTTTGTTCAATATACTTCCAGCGTTCACGGACTCCCGGAAGGCTTGTTGGCTGTTGATTAGCCGACAAATAATGTCCGAGCGGGCGATGTTGTGAACGGTCCTGAAGCACGTCATGGATTAATTGCTTATCCGTAAAACCCAGCACGTAGTCAAAATAGTTCTGTGCATCCTGTGGATAACAACGGGCATGAGGACCGCCGAGTACGGTGATTGCACCCTCTGCTCTATACCGATTACTTAGAGCGTAAGCCTGTTGTGCAGCTTGTGTAAATGCGCTGATGAAAACAAGGTTGATGTTTTTCGGCACCTCTTTGGTCAAGTCCTCAAGGCCGGTGTAGCAAAACAACTTGACTTCATGCCCTTCCTGTTCACACCACGTAGCTATAACCTGAGGCATAATACCGGCGAGATTAGCATGCATGGTGCGCGCCCACAATGTCCGCATATGTGCTTTGGTAATTAAATCTATGATTCCAATCCGGAGTTTTCGCATTATTCACCCTTCCTCCAATTTAGGCTTACTTCAAACTCATAGCTGTCTATTCGCTTGGCGTTAAACTTAACTACAAAAATGTGCCAAGAATGGAGATATTCTAGAAAGGAAGTTAATTCATTGAAAACGGTAAACTTTATGGTTGTAAAGTTTAACTAAATAATCAGAAGGATGATAAGTTGCCCACGTATATTGGGGGTGCACCTATTTCCGTCTGACACCGAGTTCTCAACATCCTCCATTCCAGAGTCAAATGCTTTAAACCAAAAATCTCAGCCGTACCATTCCTTCCTCTTACTCTCCAGCTAGTCATTCCCAATACTTCGGTCCCACGCTCTATATCTTCAAGAGTCATCTTTTGAGGAGTTCTCGAATATTAAATTGGAGGCTATTCTACCTGTAATATTGAGTTGTTAGCAAGTATCTGTACCTTTTTTTGATTAGAAATAGCAATGACATGTTGATTTTGCCTATAATCGAGGTATTTGGGGAAAGAGATAGAGATAGAAAACAAACAGTAATTCGAGCCAGCTCTATAACTTTTATAACTCTGGTAGATAATGCAAAAGGATTATTTGCAATCAATTAGGTAGGAAACCCATATATATACATTACCTACATTAACTTGAAATAGCTCCTCCTACTGGGTATATTGACCTGAGTTATTCAAATTGACAAGGAAGGATATTCAATGGCTCAAGTTTGTGTAATATGCGGAAAGAAACCTCTTTACGGGCATAACGTAAGCCACGCAAATAATAGAACTAAAAGGCGTTGGAATATAAACCTGAAAAGCGTTAAAGCAAAACTCGAAAGCGGAGAAGTAAAAAGAATTAGGGTTTGTACTAGGTGTATCAGGTCTGGAAAAGTTCAGAAAGCGGCATAGCTTTGTTCCTTTCCCAATACCTTCTCGATCTTTCTAATAAGCAGTTCCCTCTTTAATCTGCTTAGCCTATCTATAAATAGCATGCCATCCAGGTGGTCTATCTCGTGTTGAAAAGCACGGGCAAGAAGGCCTGTGCCTTCTATCTCGAACGGTTTTCCACTCCTATCTAGAGCTTGAACCTTTACTTTTGCCTTCCTCTTAACTTCGCTTACAAATCCGGGAATGCTTAAACAACCCTCTTCTTCCATTTGCACGCCTTCAGCCGAGATAATTACGGGATTTATAAGCTCGATGAGCCCCTCCGAGTTCTCATCTCTTGGAGAAACATCTATAACACATACCCTCAGATTCAAACCAACCTGAGGCGCGGCAAGTCCTATTCCTGGAGCATGGTACATAGTTTCGGTTATGTCATCAAGGAGTTTCTCAACGTTTCCGTCTATCTTTTCTATAGGCCCGGACTTTCTCCTCAGTTTTGGATCTGGATAAGTGAGAATCTTTAAGACAGCCATTTCAAATTAAAATCCTATACAAAACAAAAAAGTTGTCAATTAATTAAGTGAATTGTTATTGACTACTTGCGGTTTCTAGTTCAAATAAAGAATAACTACCAATGACTAAGCCTCATTTAACTTCTTTATGAGTTCCTTACTTGGCCTGAAATGAGGAAGCTTTTTCGGTCGGACCTCCACAGTTTCCCCTGTCCTTGGATTCCTGCCGCTATAGGGCTTATAGCTTTTAGTAAAAAAACTACCAAAACCCCTTATCTCAATTCTTTTTCCTTTTTGAAGCACTTCAGTCATATGATCTATGATTGTATCAATAATCTGTTCCGACTGTTGAGGTTGCAGACGGAATTTATCAGCAAGGTCTTTTTCAAGTTCCGATCTTTTCATTTTAGCCACCTTAAACTTATAGTTAAATATAAACGCTTACAATAGGAATCCAATTTAGTTAATTTCCAAGTATTTGTCAAGGGTTGCGTCTTTTCTCTATAGAAATATTGAAACTCTACCATGTTTTGGTCATCTAAAGTTAAAAAGATATAATCAACCGAGTACTCTATCTTTTTGAGATTGTTGACAATTGCTTTTACAATAAATATGCTTTAACGAAATAGCAACACAACGGAGCAAAGCATGGGAAGACTTGAAAGAATATTAAGCAAAGCTGACAACTTCAAAGAAGCTGGAAGATTTGAAGAGGCACTCAAAGAGCTTACAAAAGCGCTAAAAATTGCTCCAAATGACCCTGATGTCTATTTATCATTCGCCCTCACCTATGATGCAATGGAGGAATTTGAGACATCAGTTTTTTATTTCAGAAAAGCACTTGAACTTGGTCCCAAAGATTCTTATATCTGGACCCAGTTTGGAATCACTCTTGCAAGAATGGGAAGATATAAATACGCGTTCGATGCTTTTCAAAAAGCCCTAACAATTGAACCCAATTACATTGTCGCCAAATGGAACCTAGCTCTAACTTACAGGGCTATCGGTTGTTACGAGGACGCAATATCGGAATTTGTGAAATGTATGGAACTGGAATCGGAGTCGGATTACATAAAAGATGAAATTCATTACCAGTTGGGCTTGTGTTACTTTGATATGGGATGGACAAAGGAAGCACTTAATGAACTTAAAAACCACGTTGAACTTTTTCCCAACGATTTATGGGCTCATCACTCAATTGGGAACTGTTATTTAGACTTTGGGTGGATAGATGAATCAATTGATAAATATAAGAAAATCATTAGCGCTTGTCCAGATTTCGTCCCCGCCTATAACTCCCTTGCATTCTCCATGGCTGAAAAGGGATGGTACGATGAAGCACTGGATGTTTTAAGAACAGCCCTTCAAATTGCTCCTGAAGATGAATCTATAAAGGACAACATAGATTATATACAGTCGCTAAAAGACGATGAAGATGGGTTTAAAGGCACAATGTTATTTAGTCTTTTGCTCCAGATATTAAACAGAAAGCAGCCGCTAAAAAATGTAGTTAATCCTTAATAATGAAAATTTTAAGGCTGCTAGCTCGACTCTTCCTTTGACGCCTGTTTTAACTCTCATTGCCGTTTATATATGTTAACGTGATTTTGACGAATTGTAGTATTTACCTGACCTTCCTCACTCTTAATTACTATCCCAGATCCAGGACTCCACTATATTATATACTTTAGAGTAGAGAACCACGCGGCGGGTCGTCTCTAGGATAGAATATTTGGAAGACTAAAGCCCTACGCTACATTTTAAAAGTTATAAGCTATATCTAACTGAAGTTATGTTGGACAAAAAAGGTTTTTCTGCACCAGACAGGTTTGGAATTTCAGAAGAAATACATAATATTAAACCCTTAGCTCTCGTTTGTGTTGAACGTATACACAAGGGATGTAGTGCGTCCTCGAGTTATATGAGCATTAGTTTTGTAACTCAAGCCATTATACTTGAACTCTATCACATGGTCTCCTGAGGGAGCCGAAACTACCGCAGGCCCCTTAAAGTCTCTGGCCAGACCGATAAACCTGCCATCTACATACATCTCCGCATCCTGAGTAGTTACCTTAAGGCTTAATATACCGTGTGATTCCACAGCAGGGGTAAAACCAGACGAACTACCGGTTATTGCCGATCCAAGTTCAACTATAAGCGATCCCAATGGAATATTGGATCCTTTTCCTCCCCGACGTCTTTGACCGTATAAGGGCAAAGACAGTAGAAGCATAGATATGAGTATAATGGTTACGAAGCTTAGTTTTCTTATCACATCTTTTCACCTCCATCTTTTATCTAAACAACTAAAAAAATCCAAATAACCATTACTCAACCCAACGTCCAGGAATCCAACGCCCCTGAGAATCATAGTGTCCATATACCCATATCGCCTCTGCTGAAGATGGTGGCGGAATATTCTCTTTATGCGACATTAAAGGTCTAGCACAACCATAAAAAAATATAACAACTAACAGTAGAAGTAAAATTTTCTTTCTCATCTACCTGCTCAAACCCACGAGTTAGAAATTTCCTACCGATCAATCTAGAATTCCAGATTAGAATAAATTCAAAGATTTGAAAGTCAATTTTAAATTAAATTTAAAGTGAGTGCAATTGACGAAGACGGTAAATTAATCAAAAAAAATTAGTATCGCTTTGTCTCTGAACCGAGAGATAGTTACTCCGGTTATATTACAGCTTGTTAGGTTAAAATCCGGAGTTTTTATGATAAAGAATGCCATGATATCCCGCTTGATTCTTAAGTTTTAAGATAAGTTGAATCCTAGCCCATTAGGATCAAAATCATGATTTTAGTGATACAACTAAGACACTTGCCTGTATTCGATGACGCAGCCCTTCCACAGTTGTACCATGAAGAATATCAGAAAACCCAGAATGACCATGACCACCCAGAATTACAAGATCGATATCGAGTTCATTAATCATTCGGGCTAATTCAGGAGCCGGACTTCCAGTCCCTAATCGCCATTCCGCGTTGATACCCATCTCACGTAGTTTAGATGTGAGATCCTCAAGCCGCTTTTGGTCACTGAGAGTCTCGTGATCGGCGGCCTCCTGCCTCATTGCTAAAGCTACAGGACTTTCGACCACATGCAACAAAATCAATTTTGCCTCGTTTCCACCCACAACGCGCATTGCCTCAGCTAAAAGTCTCTCTTCACCATTAGAAAAATCTAGAGCCACTGCAACCCGCCTGTATGGATTTAATGCAGGTAGTGATAGCTTAGAAGTCGCAATAGAGCCATGGACTCCTACCCACTGCAATTTGACTTTCTTAATCCAGGGGCGGAAAGTTATGTACATGAGCAGGAACCCAACCAGTACACTTAGTGGGAGAACAATCAGAAGAATCACCCAAGCTTGGTTTTGCGCACTAAACAACCAACTGTTAATTTCATCCATGACAAGTTTCACATTAAGAACAACAATAATTGTCGTCACTAACCAGGCAATTACACGAAGCCAAAGAGGAACTACAAATTCGCCCATACGGCGCTTATCCGATACAAAGTGGATGAGCGGGATGATAGCAAAAGGAAGCTGCAACGACAGTACTACTTGGCTAAGTACGAGCAAAGAACCAGTTGAATTTTCGCCAAAGTACCAAATCGCACACACGGCTGGTAGCACTGCCAGAATTCGTGTGATTAACCTGCGCAGCCAAGGTCGAATTCGGAGGTTGAGGTATCCCTCCATGACAATCTGACCCGCTAATGTACCCGTTATTGTGGAACTCTGTCCCGAAGCTAGAAGTGCAATAGCAAAAGCAAAGGGTGCAACCGCTACTCCTAGAAGAGGTTCAAGTAAACGATGGGCACCCTGAATCTCCGCAACTTCATAATGACCGCTTCTATAAAAGACTGCAGCTGCCATAATAAGAATGGCAGAATTTACAAAGAAGGCAAGGTTTAGAGCTACAGCGGAATCAATAGTGTTCCACCGAATCGCCTGTTTTATGCTGGTTCGGTCGTATCCAATCCTGCGTGTCTGCACAAGAGAAGAATGCAAGTATAGATTATGAGGCATGACCGTTGCTCCTAGAATACCCATTGCTATATATAGAGCACCATTATCAGGCAAGGAAGGAGCAAATCCACGGACGAGTCCTCCCCAATCTGGTTTGCTTAGGAAAATCTCAATAAGGAATCCAACACCAATCGTACCTACCAGAGACAAAATCACTGCTTCAAGCTTTCTAATACCAAAGCGAGACAGAGCCAACAATAACAATACATCCAGAGTCGTAAGCATTACACCGTATATGAGCGGCAACCCAAATAATAAGTTGAAGGCAATGGCAGAACCAAGTACCTCAGCTAGATCACACGCGGTAATTGCAATCTCAGCAAGCAGATAAAGGGGAATATTAACTGATTTTGCATACTCCTCATGATTTGCCTGTGCTAAATCACGACGGCTGACTATGCCGAGCCTAGCCGATAAACTCTGAAGAAGAACCGCCATTAGGTTAGACATCAGCAGCACCCATATAAGTTTATAGTTGTATCGGCTTCCCCCAGCTAGATCTGTAGCCCAGTTACCAGGATCCATGTATCCAACCGAAACCATTAGAGCTGGTCCGCTGAAGGCAAGCCAATGCCGCCACCACCGTGAACCGCTGCTGGGCAGATTTACGGATTCGTTAACCTCAGCCAGGGATTGCTGTTGAGAAGGAAATGAACTATGCCTTTTCATTGGAACTCTTCCTTCAGTCCAGTATTACAGATTATGATTCCAGACCAAGAGCAGAAAATAACCCCTATAGAAATAAATTATACCAACTACAAAAGCATGTTCTGATTATCTCATAAAGTTCCGCCTCTATTTAGCACAAAATAACAAATTGCTCGGATTTCATTTAACTTTCATAAGTTTAAACAAGATTTGTTATACTCCTTATCAATTCCATTAGATAACCACAAAAAGCCCGGTGACATACATTATCAAAAGGCCAAGAACAAGCCCTGTAAAATTTGTAAGGCTTCCTAGACCCGCTTCCGAATCTCTAGTCATTAACTTTATGATTTCGTAAACGACCTGAAATATTGCACCCGCTCCTATGCCAAAAAATAGAGTCGCCCAAACATCGGAATATGTAAATCCTCCAATCCACGTTCCGAAAATTGCTGGAACACCGGCTACAAGTCCAAGAAGAAGGAAGTGTAACTTTCTCGGTCTCTCACCACTTGCTACAGGTGCAACTATACCTAACCCTTCGGTGACATTATGAATTGCAAAACCAATTACAAGGAATGAACCAAGCGCAACCTCACCCAGTACGTAAGCTGAACCTATTGCAAGACCTTCCCCTAAATTGTGAAGACCGATTCCTACAGCAATCATGTAAGCCACAACAAGACGCATGTAAGAGTCGCCTTTTTGGGAAGATCGAGAGCCCATTGTTTTTTTCCCAACTGTAACCAGAATGAGAAAACTTAAAAGCGTACCCATTGCAATTAAAGCCACTCCTTGAAATACCCCCGGCACCCGTCCTGCTACCTCAAACGCCTCCTCAAGAGCATCAACTCCGAGAAATATTAAAAGACCTACGGTAAGACTCAGGAAAAAATTCATCCACTTTCTACTGATTCTTTTCAGGAAGGGAAACCAGAGGAACCCAAGAAATACTGGAATTACACCAACGTATACTCCCAGAAGGGCAAAAGTACCAAAGTAGCGCCAACCCGGTGTTGGCGTGAGAGTAGCAATTTCGACTCCGTGGGTGAACTTGATCCCTGTTGAAGTAATAACGGTAACTTCATATGGTTCAGCCGCAACCCAGTGATAGGGAATGCTAATAGTGACCTGCCCAAGACGCGGAATAACATTACTTGGGTATATGGAAGCCTCCCAGAGCGCCTCATTTACCGTGACCTGAGCTATAGTTATCTCGGTAGGACCCGAATTCCTCACATAGGCTATTATTTCCTCAGGGTGTAGGATAATCCTCTCAAAATCCAACTTCTCAACAGGAACGGCAGTGGTTTCAATGAGGCTTGTCCCTTTAGTCGCAAACCAGTAGACCAT
>JACPIY010000044.1 GCA_016187835.1 Deltaproteobacteria bacterium
TTAACATTTTTATCTCTATTACACTGATAAAAGGAAGGTAATAAGGCTATGGCTCTAACAAATCAGCAAATTAGCCGTTACAGCAGACATTTGATTATGCCTGAAGTGGGCGTAAAAGGGCAAGAAAAGCTAGCTTCTTCAAGTGTGTTGTGTATCGGCGCAGGCGGACTTGGATCTCCCCTAGCACTCTATCTTGCAGCGGCAGGCATAGGACGCCTTGGTATCATTGATTTTGACATAGTAGATTTCAGCAACCTCCAGAGACAGATACTGCACAGTGAAGCTAAGGTAGGAAAGCTCAAAGTGGAATCCGCAAAAGAAAGGGTTCATGAAATCAACTCAGATGTAGAAGTTGAAACCTATAACCTGATGCTGAACTCTGAAAACGCTCTTGACATCATAAAAGAATATGAGGTTGTGGTAGATGGCACCGACAACTTTGCCACACGCTATCTTGTAAACGATTCGTGCGTCCTTCTTGGAAAGCCAAACGTTTACGGAAGCATTTTCCGTTTTGAGGGACAGGTAAGCGTGTTCGATGCAAAAAGAGGCCCCTGCTATCGCTGTCTTTATCCTGAACCTCCACCACCGGGCTTGGTTCCGAGCTGTGCAGAGGGGGGAGTTCTGGGAATTCTTCCAGGAATTATCGGCACAATGCAAGCCGCTGAGACAATAAAACTCATTATTGGGAAGGGCAATCCCTTAATTGGAAAGCTGCTATTTCTTGACGTGATGGAAATGAAAATAAGAGAACTAAAGCTGCGTAAAGATCCAAGCTGCCCAATCTGCGGTGAGAATCCTACCATTACAGGTCTAATTGACTATGCAGAATTCTGCGGACTTGGACGAGGAGAGGAACAGACTGGTGAAGACGGGGATGGTCTTGAAATTACAGTGGATGAATTTCACGATCTCGTCAACAATAAAAAGGATATTATTATCCTAGATGTAAGAGAGCCTGGCGAATTCGAAATATGCCATCTAGATGGGTCAAAATTAATTCCACTCGGAGAGTTGCCATCAAAAGTCAATGAACTTGATACCGCAGATGAGATTGTAGTTCACTGCCATCACGGTGTGAGAAGCCTTCGAGCAACAAAATTGCTTAGAAGCATGGGATTTAGAAAGGTGAAAAGCCTAAAAGGCGGAATAGATGCCTGGGCAATTAATTACGACCCATCCATGCCGAGGTATTAAAGATTGATTTCTGTATAACATCCCATATTGGGTGGTTATGCAGAAATAATTCCGTATAATCAATTGTTAGGCACCTACGCGCGAAAGCTCTGAACGGAAAGGAGAAACGTATGCGAAAGCTACTGAATGTGATTCTGACCATCGGTTTCTTACTGGGTTGCTCCACGAACACAGGGGCCGAGATCGCATCCAAGGCCGACAAACTGAAACGGATCACTCAGAGACTTGTTGCTCCGCCGTTCTTGCCTGCACATGAGCAAGTTGCGGGAGGCGCGCCCAAGGTTGTGCAAGTGCGTATGGTGATCGAAGAGAAGCTCATGAAGATAAGCCCGGATGGTGCAACAATCTGGGCCATGACCTTTAACGGAAGCGTTCCCGGCCCAATCATCGTGGTGCATCAAGATGACTATGTCGAGCTGACGCTTGTAAATCCAAAGACGAGCACATTGCTGCACAATATTGACTTTCATGCGGCGACGGGAGCTTTAGGTGGGGCAGAGCTTACGCATGTAGCTCCCGGGCAAGAAGTTGTCGTGCGATTCAAGGCGATCAGACCTGGTGTATTTGTCTACCACTGTGCTCCTGGCGGAGCCATGATCCCGTGGCACGTTGTTTCTGGCATGAATGGAGCCATCATGGTTCTCCCACGGGACGGCCTGAGAGATGCAGAAGGGAATCCAGTCAGATACGACAAAGCGTACTATATAGGTGAGCAGGACTTTTACGTGCCCAAAGATGCGAATGGAAAGTACAAAGAGTACGCAACACCGATTGCCGGCATGGGAGATATGCTTGAGGTCATGAAGACCCTGACACCCACTCACGTTGTGTTTAACGGAGCTGTAGGTGCGCTGACAGGCGAGCATGCATTAACGGCAAAAGTAGGAGACAGGGTGTTATTTATTCACTCTCAAGCAAATAGAGACTCCCGCCCTCATCTTATTGGTGGGCATGCTGACCTTGTGTGGAGAGGCGGCTCCTTCAGGGACAAGCCAGCAACAAATCTCGAAACATGGTTCGTTGAAGGCGGTTCTGCCGTGGCAATGATGTATCAGTTTAGACAGCCTGGCCTATATGTCTATCTCAATCACAACCTGATAGAAGCAATTCTGCTTGGGGCAGCCGCCCATGTAAAAGTAGAAGGAGAATGGAATAACGATCTCATGGAACAGGTCCAAAAGCCAAGTCCCATCAAGGAGCAATGAAGATTCTTTCCTGGTAGACACAGGCGTTCTGAGGCGAGGTACCGAGCAGAAGTGGAAAAAACCAGGGTCGGACTCGAATTAACCCTGCCTCTCAGGGGCTGAGTCCGCGCCTAACACGCGCGTGCGGCATCGAGCGAGTTCCTCGCTGCTGCGGCTAAGACGATAGACGCTGAACGACAGTGCTGTCGCTTCATGCAATTTGTGTTGACGGTTGAGCCGGATGCAGGCTCGATGTGGCTGGAAATCACAGGTCCACAAGGCACAGTAGAGTTTCTATTATCCTTACTCGCGAATGACAGCCTGCGGTTGAAACACGATTTTTGAAGCATGCTTATAACCAAGACACTTGCGCTTTTTGTGCTCACGGCAGTCGCTGAAATCGTCGGCTGTTACCTGCCATATTTGTGGCTCAAGAAAGGAGCCTCAGCTTGGTTGCTTGTACCAGCTGCGATCAGCCTCGCACTGTTCGCTTGGCTGCTGTCCCTTCACCCCAACAGCCGCAGGTCGCGTCTATGCTGCCTACGGCGGTGTTTACGTCTCAGTGGCTATTTTCTGGCTGTGGCTCGTTGACGCCGTGCGGCCAACTGTATGGGATCTCGTCGGGGTCGCAATCTGTCTCGTGGGCGTGGTGGTCATCATCTTGGGTTCGCACCATGCATAACGTCGTCCAACCGGACCTAGTTAACTCCGCGTTAGGTTAGTTGCTCGGTCGGACAGACTTTCGCCAGTTGCCGAAAGCTAGACAAGGAGGTCAACGATATATGAAACAAGTAATGCTTATGATCGGCACTCGCAAGGGTGGCTTTTTAGCGTTCTCGAATTTGAGTCGAAAAAAATGGGAATTGAAAGGTCCATTTTTCAAAGGGGTTGAGGTCAACCACCTTAACCTCATTCCAGGTTCCCCGCCTACAATCTATGTGGCTGGAAAGAGTGCTTGGTGGGGTCCGAATCTCCAAATCTCACGGGATTTCGGCGACACCTGGGAGGCTCTCACCAACGGTCTTCCTCAAATCAACGCTTTCCAGAACATCCTACTACGCGCAGCAATGACGACCGACTTGCTCGATTCCCTAGGCGTCTACGTCGGTACTCAGGGAGGCCAGATCCTGGCTAGCCGTGATGCAGGAGACCATTGGACACTCCTCTTTAACTGGTTACCTCCGGTGTACTCGTTGGAAGCGGCAATAATCGAACGTTAGACGCATTCCCACTAGCGTTGTATACTATGCATTACATCGTATTCGAATGATTTGAGTACAGTGCATTGCTAAAATTAACTAACATATCTAAATCAAACTATAAACAAAAAGCTGCATTTAGCGAGATTGAGCATCTCAATCATCAACTATTTCAACATTTTCATGGGAAGTTCGTAGTCCAACCCTCTCTTACTCGCTCCCATGTGAGCTTTCAGGCTAATAAAACCAGACCTATTTACCGTTGGTATAAGTATAAAGAGGCATTCTCTGCTTCTCTAGTAGAATACTTATTACATGAGTACGGAATTATCAAAGGCAAAATCCTAGATCCATTCGCTGGTAGTGGAACAACTCTATTCGCTGCAGGCAAATTGGGTATAAATGCTGATGGTATTGAACTGCTACCCATAGGTCAGCAGATAATCGCCACAAAGAAACTTTTAGAGTCGGAGTTTACACCGGAAGACTTTGAAGATTTGAAGCGTTGGGCAACACTACGAGTTTGGGAACAGTCCCAGACAAAAGTTCCCTTATCGGAATTGCGAATCACTAAAGGGGCTTATCCAGAACAAACAATAGAAGCCATCGAGAAGTATCTTGGCGCGAGTCAGCAGGAAAACAGTCGAGTTCAGGCAGTCTTACACTTTGCTTTACTATGCATTCTAGAATCGGTAAGTTACACCCGCAAAGACGGTCAATATCTTAGATGGGATTATCGGTCTGGACGTAGGCAAGGCACAAAACCCTTCGACAAAGGCGAAATTTCCAACTTCGCACAAGCTATATGCAACAAGATAAACGAAATTGTTATTGACCTTGCATCCTCCGCTACTCAATCAGGGCTTTTTCCTGTCGAAAATCCTCAAGGGGAAATTCAACTCTACAATAGTTCATGCCTTGAAATAATGCCAAACCTACCTAACGGTGCATATGACGCCATTATTACCTCACCCCCCTACTGCAACCGCTACGATTACACAAGAACCTACGCCTTGGAATTGGCCTTACTTGGGATAAGTGAAAAAGAGTTAGTAAGTCTTCGACAAGAAATGCTTAGTTGTACGGTTGAAAATCGTGTAAAGGATTTGCTAAAAATTAATCCACAATGGACAACGGCGATAGCCGCCGCCGATGAACAGAAACTTTTACAAGCCATCCTGAAATACTTGAATGATCAAAAAGAGCAAGGAACTTTGAATAATAACGGCATTCCGAGAATGGTTAGAGGCTACTTTTACGAAATGGCCTGTGCAGTTGCTGAATGTTCGCGTGTTCTGAAATCTAAAGCACCATTGTTTATGGTCAATGACAATGTCAGATATGCGGGCGCAAGCGTTTCAGTGGATATGATACTTTCTGATTTTGCTGAGAGACTAGGCTTTCATGTTGAAAAAATACTCGTACTACCAAACGGTAAGGGAAATAGCAGTCAGCAAATGTGCGAACATGGACGTGAACCGTTGCGAAAGTGTGTTTATATATGGAGAAAACTCTAATGGCAGCGGTCAAGCCCTACCTTGAGCATTTGACTTCAAGTTATGATCTTGTAACAACCTATGAAGCCATTCGAGCTGGTTTTGTTGCGTTAGCACTAGAAAAGAACAGACGCGCTACGCCATTTATAGCACAAGCTAGAGCACTGAAGGTTTCCGCATCTAAAGCTAGGACACCCGCTGATCTGGTGAATATGTCAGACATACAGCCTGCATTGTTGACCGCAGCCGGTTTATCTGACAAAGCCGCAACACATTTACAGCCGCAGGACAAAGCGGAAGCAATTCAAGGACTCATCAAAAACTTTCTTGAACCCGCAGGGGAGAACTTTGTTGAAGAACTAGTTTTCAGATTTCTGCTCACACGGGGAGATACATTGGGAGGTTCCATGCGCAATATAGGCGGATTTGTGGCTCAAAGGAAGTTAACACGCGCCATCATTTCGACCCTTACGATTGCGGGTAAATCTTATCAATGGCTTCATTCAACGAACGACACATGGACGCCTATGACTGAAGATGACACAGACATTGAGCTGTATCTGCGAGGACTTAGCTGGCTGAAGGACGACCAACCCCGGACACTGATTTACAATCTTACTGTGCCTCTAATAAAAAACAACGTAGACTTATGCTTATTTAACTGTAGCTTAGAAGAACTAACTACAAATCAATCTTCTAAGGCAGTTTATAACACTTCAAAACTGTATATCGCGCTTGGAGAACTCAAAGGCGGAATTGACCCTGCTGGTGCCGATGAGCATTGGAAAACAGCTCGAACGGCTATGAATCGCATACAGAAGGCATTTTCTAACCATGGTCTCAAGCCTCAAGGACGTGCTAAAACAACTGTTATGTCCTAATGAGAATTAATTAAATAGCCAAACTGATTTCTTCTATTTGGCATTCCTACTTTACAAATGCACTTTATAATATACCTCCTTGACTAAAAACCCTATCTTCATATAGGATATAGGCCACTTGGACTGGGAGACAGCTAATATAAAGCCAGAACAACTATTTACTTGAAAGGTAACGTAGGGGCGATATCCCTTCGACGAGCTTAAGACAGGCCCTTCGATAAACTCAGGACAAGCTTGGCACGACTCATCGCGGCTAGAAGCCGCTCCTACAGAAGAGAAAAGTGAATTGATCAGTTGGATTTGCTATTAGTCCTTTTATAAATGTCAAATACAAGCGTCTCAGAGATAAAAAACGAAAGAGCAATCTCCCTACCTTTACTCCTTCTAGGAGTCTTTTTAGTCTCCGCATCTGGACTCATGTTAGAGGTTACGCTCACGCGTATCTTTTCCGCAACTATATGGTATCACTTTGCGTTTATTGCAATCTCAGTTGCGCTTTTTGGCTGGGGATTGGGCGGTTTCTTCCTCCATATTCTAAAAGTGAAAAAGATTGTGAAATCCACTCCCGGTTCACTTGCGACTGCCTCGCTCTTATTCTCTTTATCAATCCCAATCTTCCTCTGGATAATTATCAGGCTTCCCGCTACTCCAAACTATCTCGGCTTGTATTTTATTACATCAGTTATCCCTTTTTTCCTCGCAGGCATCGCATTGGCGCAGGCGTTCGATATATATAGGGAACTCACTGGTAAACTATACTTTGCAGATTTAATAGGAGCTTCCTTCGGGGCCTTAGGAATCACTTTAATACTTGGCGTATTGGGAGGCGAATCTACTGTGCTCTTTATTGCAGCGCTTCCCGGCGTGGCTACTCTTCTTTTTTCTACCCACCATCTTAATTTTTGGAAAACGAAAACCTTTTACTTAGGTTTATCAGCTATACTAGCAGTTGCTCTTTTAATTGCTTTCAACTCTGAGTTTCAGATACTTACCATTAAAGACGCTCCGGCAAAAGGTCTCTATCAGCACATGGAGGCCAACCCGAAACTCCATATTGTCTTTACTAGGTGGAATTCCTACTCAAGAATTGACGGAGTAGAGGGTTTAGCGCCGCCACATATTGCAAGGATATACATTGACTCCGATGCATGGACGAATGTAGTCGGCTGGGACGGCAGAACCGAAAGCATTTCGGAAGAGGCTAAAGAGTGGTTTAGGTACATCCCGTTTCACCTTGAGAAAGATCCAAAAGCCTTAATAATTGGCCCCGGCGGAGGGGTAGACGTTCTACTGTCGCTGGTTGCGGGGAGTAAAAACGTAACCGCAGTAGAGCTTAATCCCATAATAGCGGATTTTGTCAGGCAATACGGCGAAAAAGTCGGAAATATCTACAATAACCACAATGTAAATCTCATAATAGATGAGGGACGAAATTTCATAAGCAGGTCGAGCGAAAGATACGACATCATATCGCTTAGTTTCGTAGATTCCTGGGCATCGGTCTCGTCGGGAGGACTTGCGCTTTCAGAGAATTTTCTTTACACAACCGAGGCGTTTCGCGAGTATTTTGAGCATCTGACAGATCGCGGGATACTTGTTTTTATAAGATGGCAGGTAGATATACCAAGGCTTGTCTCTAATGCAACCTCTATGATGCATGGATACGGAATCCCACCAGAGAAAACCGGAAACCACATTGCCATTTTATTAGAGGATAGACCGAAAGAGGACAAGCCGACTCAGATGATTTTTATGCTTAAAAAGACGCCCTTCACAAGAGAAGAAAGCCTGAAAATAAAAAACCGCTCGTCTGCTTACAACCCTATTCATATTCCCAACATCACGTCTTCATCTCCTTATAAGGAACTTTTTAGCGGGAAGATTTCTCCGACCGAGTTCTACTCACACTTTGATGAAAAAGTAGACCCTGTTCGAGACGACAGCCCGTTCTATTTTGCGAACGAAAAACCCTATGGAATTCCGGGTTACCTTGTGAAACTTCTTTTCATACCAATCTTGGCTGCAATTTTATTCTTTGCACTTTCGACGTTTTATAGTAATGAAATTAAGAAGACTAGCGGTATAGCCTTTCTCTTCTACTTCGTAGCCCTCGGGCTTGGGTTTATGTATGTAGAAATATCAATACTGCAGAAATTCATCCTGCTTTTAGGGCACCCAATTTTCACTTTATCTGTGATACTTTTTTCTCTGCTGGTATCAGGTGGGATAGGCAGTTTTTTAAGCGGCAGATTTAAAGAAGAGTCTATTCCGAGACGAATTTTTGTAGTGTGTCTACTTATATTCCTTATCTCAATAATTTATGCACTAGCTTTACCCCGTCTAATACCTGCCTTACTCCCCTTTTCAATTGAAACAAGGATTGCCATAACTCTTATTCTGCTTTTCCCGCTTGGCCTTCTTATGGGAATGCCATTTCCACTCGGAATAAGGGTCGTAGGTAACTTGCTAAAAACTGGAGTTCCCTTTTATTGGGGGCTAAACGGCATTATGTCAGTTTTTGGCTCAGTCACAGCGGTTATAATAGGTGTCGGTTTCGGTTTTACTTTCACAACCCTGGCCGGCAGTGCGTCATATCTGCTTGCTGCTATTTGCGGTATTTTGATTTCTAAAAAACTCACTTGAAAGTCATTGAGCCTTTTAAATATTCAGGTTAATCAAAACTACAAATCTCAAATCACAAGCTCCAAGTAATTTTCAATTCCCAAATTCAAAATTACAAATGCTCGATATTTGAAAATTGGAATTTGTTTGTAATTTGAAATTTGATCATTGGAAGTTTTAGAAGAATGGGCAGGAAGGGAGTCGAACCCTTATGGGCGTGAGCCCAACGGCTTTTGAGGCCGCCGCGTCTGCCAGTTCCGCCACCTGCCCTGTTTAAGTTGGAGATGTATTATTGTCATTAATTCAAAAAGAATCAAGAGGTAGCTCTTTTTGCAGGGGCGTACGGCCGTACGCTCCTACTCGTTACTTACCTATTTTTTACTGATCCATTATGCAAGCAATACCGGTAAAATGCCCCAATAACCAGGGAATGAGTGATATTACCTTCGGCAACCAAGTTGGGTATCTCCTTAGCAGGCGTTAGAAAAGAAACTATATCCTCTGTACCTTCAAAGTTTGGCTCCTGAACCTTTTTTACATCCTTTGCAAGAAACATATGGCAGGTATTGTTTTGTATTGCCGGATTTGGATGAACCTTTCCAATGAAAATCCACTCATTAGAGGTGTAACCCGTTTCCTCAAGCAGCTCCCGCTTTGCAGCCTCAAGCGGGGATTCACCAGGGTCAACCATACCACCAGGGATCTCAAGCGTTACGGATTGAGTTCCATGCCTGTATTGCTTAATTAAAACTATCTGCTCGTCAGGAGTAATGGCAACTACATTAATCCAATCGGGAGCCTCAATTACATAGAAATCGTGATCCTTTCCAGTTACCGGAGAAAGGCTTATGTCTCGTCGGGTTGAAAAAACCCTGCATGTATTTAACTTCTCAGATTTAATTAGATCCCATTTCTTTATCATTATGTAATAAGCCCCTTGCTAAAATTTCCATTTTCTGTAATCCCAAGATGCAGACTTCTCAGGAATAAATTTCAGGAGAACTCGATTTGGAATACCAGTTAAAAGTTTATAGCCCGGGTGCTCGTCAGAGCCAAAATACCTCTGGGCATATGCCTCTCTAAACCTTTTAAAAAGTGCTTTATCCTCAACTAATTCCATTCTACCCTGAATCATCACCCCTCTGTAATCATAAACAGAATCTCCAGCATCCACTATAAGAGGGGTCTTCTTATTTGACTCTACGTTTCTGACCTTCTTCGTAGTCCCTGTAGTTTCAATATAAATGTCCCCATCCAGAATCACATACCACATAGGTACGACATGAGGCATTCCGTCTTCATCAACTGTTGCCATTCGGCATACCTTGTTGTCAGCTAAAAAGACTTTAATTTCTTCTGGAGTCATATTTGCCCATGATTACACCACCTCTCTAAAAAGCTTTCTGAATAGTGAGTTTACAATTTTACAAAGGTCAATCAAACTATAAATTCTGAGAGTTAAGATTCTGTTAAGATTAAATATTAGATCTCCGCTAAATAAATGAGAAATCATATTCTACTCAAATATCATATGCAAATGTTATTAATCCGGTATCCATGGAGTAACGCAGAGAGACATGCCATGGCATGTCTCTACAAATATCAGTCCAGTATATTAAGTGCCTAAGATCCATTTATCACTGCATCCGGCGGACATCGAAGCGATATAACCCCTCTTCACGCGCTAACTTTAATGCCTCCTCATATTCAACACAGTTAGTGGATCGATTAATATCCTTGTATTTTTCAGGAAGCTTTAAAACCCTGCCCTCTGGCCTATATTGATCCATGATGTTTATATAAGTATCTCTCGATATATCATTTGCGATGAATCGAAAGATCTCACGGGCACCAGCAACTCTATTGGGCATAACCAAATGACGGACAAGAATCCCACGCAACGCCAGACCGTTTTCATCGAATTTAAGAGGTCCAACTTGACGATGCATCTCTTTTATTGCAGCTTGTGCAACATCTGGATAGTCCCTTGCCGCCATGTAGAAAAAGGATAGTTCTCTATCCCAGAATTTTAGGTCGGGCATGTATATATCAACGATGCCGTTCATAATTTCAAGCGAATGAAAAGAATCATAAGCACTGGTGTTATACACAATCGGCAATCTTAAACCCATATCAATCGCTATGGGAATCGCTTCCATAATTTGTGGAACAACATGCTCAGGAGTTACAAAATTTATGTTGTGACAACCTGATTCCTGAAGATAGATCATAACTTTGGCAAGTTCTGACGCGGTAAGAACCTGTCCGTTTCCTTCCCATGATATATCAAAGTTCTGACAAAAAACGCATTTTAAGTTGCAGAATGAAAAGAAAATTGTTCCAGAACCACTCCAACCTCTGAGACAATCTTCTTCGCCGAAGTGTGGAAAAGCGCTAGCGACGTAGGCAAAACGGCCCGTTCTACAAACCGCAGTTCTATTCTCAAGTCGATTTATATGACAGTTGCGGGGACAAACCTCGCATTTTTCAAGTACTTGAATAGCCCTTTCTACCTTCTCCTCGAATATATGTTTGTCAAATTCATAAGTACGAATATATGCCGGTATAAATTCCTTGCGAGGAATAAACCATTTAGGGTCTGAGATACAATCTGGAGGTTGCCTTCTAAATATCCTTGCGATCATGCTACCATCACCCCCAAATGTTATAACAATATTAAAATTATAAAATTTCTCTAGGCCAATATCAAATAGACTCAGCATTGTTAAATAAATTTTTATTTAATTCAGGATTTAAACAGAATCGCCGTTCATGGTTCGACATGCCTGTGCTGAGTTTATCGAAGTACTCACCACGAACGGCTCCATTCATACCGTTCGCCCGGCTTGTCGAAGGGCGTATTTGTTTGGATACATCCAATCAAAATTAACTTACAGAGCGTCATTTTTTATTTTATTATCATGTTAGAGAGAATATAATCGTAGTAAACAAGGAAAAAGTTATTGCGGCCAGTTGAGATTATGTCGAAGAAAAGTAGAGGCGTTCAATTGAACGCCTCTACTATCCAATTTAATAAATGAAACGCAATAAGACTTTCGCTACTATAAATGTAGTTCCAACCCAACAAATACTCATAATTAAGGCTCTCTAACTGCAACTAACAAGGTTAAGAATGATTCAGCTAATCACGTATCTTTATTTTTTCTAAATTCCTCCAGGTACTCTCAGAATACCAAATGTCCACAAATTCGAGGATCGAATCTTTGTCTTTCTTGTTTATTTCCTCCACTACGTGTTTTCGCAGAAGCATCTTTATACTCTCAAATGCCCGGCCCTCCTTCTTGGCGAAACCTTGAGCAATTTTTTGAGAAGCATCATGGAGGTCTTCTCTAAAAACTAACTCATCAACAATTCCTAGCTGTTTTGCTTCCTCTCCAGAGTACATTGCGCCATCGTAAAGCATTAACTCTGCTTTTCTCGCTCCAACCGACATTTTAAGCATCTCGACCCCACTTACAAAAACGGTCGAACCAAAAGTTAACTCGTTTAGAGAAATCTTAGCCTTTTCCGAAACCATTAGCCTGTAGTCACATGACAATGCAAGCATACACCCGCCTGCGACCGCGTGACCGTTTAGCGACCCCACAACAGGTTTTGGAAAAAGAAAAATGTATTTTAAAAGATCGGTAAATTTGATAAGAAATTTTGTAAAGGAGTCCTTTGAATAATTCAACAACTCAGGAATATCAAGCCCGAAAGAGAAAAAGCTTCCTCCGCCGGTTAGAATCACTGCCTTCACATCGGGATCAATAGCTAACTTTTGAAAGCACTCACCAAGCTCTTCAACCAATGACTCATTTATAGCATTTACCTTTGGACGGCTAAGAACTACAGTTGCGATGTTTTCACTCGTTGAGAGATGTATAAGGCTCATGTTTTTCCTCCTATATTTATGCTACTAACATCTCGGTTTTTATAAGATGCGGGAGTGAAGGAAAGAAAGCGTAAGGACATAGCTAGTTATGGTTTAACTTCGAGTTGACACTTTAGTTATCTCGCCAGTTCTACCACGAGACCGGCTTAAATTCTTGTAAGCAAAAAACAAACTTACTTTTAGTTTTCCCTCGTCCTTATGGACCCTGGTAGGAAAAGGGTGAGTAGTATCCGTTTTTCCCTGACACTTCCAATTGAAACCCATGGTCATGATAGCTTAGCCGCTTGGATTTGGCGACGACTGCACTATATCCAGGAGCAACACACACGGGATGATTGCTTACTGTAACCTCAGCACCGCCTTGACCGGCAAGGGCTTCGATCTCCACTTCAGCCAAGTTTGGGATTCGGAGGCTTCGCTGTTTTCCCTCAGCTGAATAGTCTATAGCTACGCTCTGGACACCAAGTATCTCTCCCACAAAAGTCGCCAACGCTGCAGGGTGCCCACCGGCCTGGCCGGAAAAGATTTGTACGAGGGCGTCTTTCTGAACCTGGGTAGCTCTCTCGTCCAAATAGAGGGCGGCTTTCCACTTTACCTGGAGCATGTGTCCAGGGGCGTGCACGGCGAGCACAAGATTAAGCCCGTCAAGTTTGACATCTCCGAAACTACCCTTATTTATATGCCAACCGACAACAGCGGTACATTCCCCCTCAGTAGGCGGACTCGTGAAAACGCAGGGGCAAGCAGCCTCACAGTTGCAAGCCTCAAAGTAGGTTCCATCAAGATTCCATCTCGAAGCCATAGTTACACCTCCTCATCTTTTTATTCCTAAAAAACCAATCTAATGAATCCAGATAAACTCTTTGTTTCGTTTGTCCACCCAGAATAGCTTCTTTCCAAACACCATTATCACACAAAGAATACCCTCTTGCAACAAAAATCCTCTCCCGGAAGAAATCTTTACCTTCTCTGAAGCCATCAGCCTATAGTCACAGTTTAGGGTAAGAATACGTTTTCCTGTGCCGGCTGTCATATAGTGCCATGATAATTGGTATTGGATAGCGGGAAAAGGTATTTTAAAAGATCAATAAATTTTATCAGAAATTTTTTAAATGAGTCTTTTGAATAATTCAGAAGCTCGAAGATATCAAGCCCAAAGGAGAAGAAACTCCCCTACCTAATTAGAATTAGCAATTTCATATTGGAATCATTGGCTAATTCCTGAAAGACCTCAGTAAGCTCATACTAATCCTCCCATCGTTTTTAAAGAAGAAAGTTTAAGCTTTTCTGATTAAAACTACTTGAGTAAAAAAGTAACTTGCAAAATTTGTGCTACTTATCTCTCGCAACACAATTATCAAGAACCTTCGTAATTATGGTTCCAATATTATCGAACCAATATTCTTTATAACCTTGAGACAGAATGTTAACATCAGCCGTGTATAAAAAAGTGAATAATCTAACTTTTAATCCGTCATAATAGAGTGCTTTTTTTGTGCTGTCGTTTTCTTCAAATATATTCCTATATCCGTCTATCTTGTGCTGGTAGTCCGTATATTCCGTACCTTTGGGATCAACAAATAGAATAAAATAGTCGTCTCCTCTCTCTAGCCAGAATATAAAATCGGGTTTGAAATGGTTTATATTATTTGTCTTTGGATTATAGTAGGGAATATAAACCTCATCTAAGCTCTCATCCAGCTTACTAAATATCCATGCATCAAATTCTTTGAGTTTACAGTCACTTCGTTGTAAATATTGCTCTAAATAATTGATAAACTTCACTTCGCTTTGGATCTTAATTATATGCTTTATGTAGTCTACTTTTTCCTCCTCAGAAAGGATCAAGGGAATGTAATAATGGTTAGCTACATGCTTAATTTTTAGTCCTTTACCCTCATACTCTACGCTTTCCTCTTTTGCCTGTTTAGTGGTTTGCTTGATTCCTTCCTTGTATTGCTCTAATGTGATTTCATCCCGTGAGAATTTCTCGCCGAGTTCTTTTTCCAGTACCGACGGTTCAACGTACTGTCGCACAATATCAATTTTCTGACTTAGCTCACTTATATCTTTAAGAGACACCCTTATGTTCTTGAAATGGTTTATCTCATCCTCTAATTTCTTCAATCCTTCAAACTCTTCCGGTATTACATCAAAATAATCAAGAATTCTTCGAAAGAGTAAGTTTAGGTTTTTAAAACTTCTTTCCCCATCTTTGTAATAGCGATCAACATCACCCAAGCTGCTGCTTAAAGTTTTAATCTTTTGTGGTTCGGTGTCGTAAATCGCTAACAATACCCTTTCATCACCTACGAAATTTATGTACCTTTTCAATAATTCAAGTTCGTCTTTTAATATTGGAAACTTGGCAGGTTCACGCTGTTGAATAAGAGGTTGGCTAGCCAGCTTGTAAGTAGGAACCAACAACTTTTGTTTTTTCGCTTCATCATTAATAAACAGCGAAAGTTGTTGCCACGCTTCCTTTTCTTTTTCTAGATCGAGCTGCCCGATAACTGCTTGCAATGCACTCCGATTAGTACCGAAAATAAACAGTGTTTCTATAGGCAAAACCATTTCTTTTATTTTTTGGAATAAATCATCATCTAACTCTCTGGCATTGAAAAGTGGCAGCAGTCGTTTTCTCTTATTTTTGAGTGGCTCAATTCTCACACCCCTGCCAACTGACTGGAGAATAAACTTTTTGGCATCAGTACCAATACCTATGTTAATAAAGTTGACAACATTAGGTCTGTTGGAATCCCATCCCTCATAGAAACTACGAGACCCCATAAGAATGTTAATGTCGGAGTCGTCTTCATTTAACCTTTCAAAATAGCTTTCATCCTCAAAACTCTCATTGACTTCGTATCCTGCGAGTTCCTCCTTAAGCCAACCAGAGATATCTCCTATTTTGATTAATGCAAATGGTCTATCACTCGTTTTTAACTTAAAAGCCAATTCTTGTCTATTCGACGGTCTTACAAGTATTTCAATTTCACCACTACCGCTTGAGTTATACACATACTCCAGAATGTCACCCTGGCTTAGATTCTGGAATGCCTTATATTCAATCTCGATTCTTGTATCTTCAAACATGAAGCTCGGTCTGTCTTTTAACTCATTCCAAAGTTCCTCTTTGGCTAACTGCCATATCTCATCGCTTATCTCATCTTTTCCAATCCTTTCCAGTTCTCTGAAAAAGAGTTTTAAGTCTGCATCCTCGGTATTTACCGAGTTGACCAACGTTAGCAGTAAGGGTTTGTGGTACAAGCCTGTCCTGAGCACATTCGCGGAGCCTGCACTGAGAGTATTGAACGTGCTCAGTGTAAACTCCGTCGAAGGATCGGCTTCCACATAGCGTATGTCCTCATAAAACTTCCTCGTGTAAGCCAGCATAATTAGGGACTTCAATACAACCTTTTGTTTCTCTTCGTTGTTATAGTCTTCATTGTCCTTAAAAGCCCTTATCTCCTGTCTCAAGATGGAGATATGCTTCCCATAGCCGGCCCGGATAAACTCAGAAAGGTTAAAATTGAAGACCGTTGTGAGAAGGTCTCTTGGATCGGTAAACGTAGCTGAAAAGTTGAACATGAAGCCGTTTCTTGAAAGAATAGAATAGATATGCTGTCTTTTTGACTCTTCTTTGTCTCCCTTATGTGCTTCGTCTAGCAAGATATACCACTTGCCCTCGTCATCGTAGTTTCTAAAGTCAATGATCTTCTCCTTTTGCTCATCGCTGAGATTGTCCGAACGGTAGTAGAAAACGGTCAACTCCTGGTCTTTAAAGAGAGAAGGATGTTCTCTTTTGGCAGTCGCGTATTCTTTAAGCTCCCTCAGTTTGATGAAAACGTTATCCTGTGCAGAATTAAACTCATTTACATGCCATTTGAGTTGGTCTATCAAGTCGTCCCTGTGGGTTAAAACCAAAATATCGTGAGGCGGAATCTCACCCAAATGAATCAAGTCTCTCAAAACCTGGATGAGTTTGACAAGGACAAGGGTTTTGCCACTTCCAGTTGCCATCCAGAAACACATACGGTTCATGAAACACTCATAAGGAACCTTGCCGTCTTTTACCTCATAGTATTCAAATAAAAGATTAGAGATATTTCGATTTGCCTTTCTTAATCCTATGTCCAAATCTTTATCTTGACCATTGTCTTTATACCACTTGAGAAACCTCTCCTTCCTGCTCTTATTTACTTCTAGTCCCTCACCTTTCTGATAGTCCCCAAAACCTTCATAATAGTTCCAGAAAACCTTTATAGCGTTTTCTATGGCTTTTTGCTGATAGTCCCAGAGACTCTTTTTCTCAGAAAAGCCCCTAAGATCAAAAGAATTCCAGTTAGCGGGTAAATTATCGAAGCGAATGTCATTCACCATCTCTTTCAGAAAGATGCGTGACATAGCCTCAAGACTCCTTTTGTTCAAGGTCTTTCAACATATTCATTATAGGTGTTTTAATTTCGAGTAATCCCTGCGTTGCTATAGTCCAAACTATTTGTATGTCTACGTCAAAGTATGCATGGATGGCTATGTTACGAAATCCTGTAACCCTTTTCCAGGGTATCGTATTATACCGGGTACGATGATCCTCGGGAATATTTTTTGAAGCCTCTCCAATGACCTCAAGATTTCTTATCACGGCGTCTACAATCAAGGTGTTCTGTGCAAAATCCTCAAACGATAAATCCTTTGTGTCCATCTCTCAATCTTATCAATGGACTCGAGAATATCTTTTAGGAATAGCCGCACATCTCTTTTAGACATTGATTAAATCTTCCTGGATTGACTTCCAGAGCAAGGGCTTTCTAATAACAGCACCCTTTGTAACTAAGTCCACTTTCATGGCCAAAATCTTCTCGAGATACTCGTGCAAATCCACTATTTCCCAACCCATAGGCTTGTCGAAATCCACGAGAATATCTACATCGCTTTTTGACTTTTGATCGCCCCGAACATAAGAACCAAATATACCGATACTCTGCACGTGATATCTCTCGTAAAGTTCATGCTTATGCTCGGCTAAAATCCTTTTCATTTCTTCTAAAGTCTTCATGTTTCACCACCAGATCAACGGTTTAATTAGCTTCCAATCCAGATTCTTGATGTCTACCTTTTCACCGTCTTCAAACTCTAAATAATTACTTGTAATCCTCTTTATCCATTTGCCTTTAAGATTTGACAGAGTTTCCGGAATATCTATGCCTGTCCTTAGCGGAAGCGAAGGATCTGAATAGAGTTTGGATAGGTCAACCTTAACTTTGTTTTGCCCCATATCAACCTCCAACGCCTCAAGCATTTTGAGGTCCCGAATGAATATATACTGGCTGTATGGGTCTTGATAGGGGCTTCCGAACAAATCGGAGTCGTCGTATTTCACTTTTCGCAGGGCGTCTTCGTATCGTTCGAATTCGTAGTATTTGAAGAATCCGCCACCCTGGTAATCTTTAATGTTTTTTGAAATTCCTCCTTTGTCATATGCTAATACCCTTTCCATGCGAGGCAAAACCACGCCATAAAAATGTTCCCCCATTTCTACACCTATCCATCTTCGACTATATTTTTGCGCCACAGCTTGAGTGGTAGCGCTACCAGCAAAGAAATCGAGTACGAGATCATTCTTTAAAGCAATTGTATTGATAACCCGCTCAAGTAAAACCTCTGAATTTTCTGTTGAAAATCCGGTAGAAAATGAGTACCCGGAAATATCTGTCCAATTCGTGTCTAAATTTGCGCTCTCCTTGGGCAAGACTAAATACTGCGGCTTGCCCGACTTCGGATTTATCCTTATTCTGCCCTGGATATACATTTCATCAACTTGTTTCTGGGGGAAGCTAAAATGTCTCCCATCAGGCGGGTAAAATGTTTTACCTTCGATAACTACTTGTCTGGGTCCAGGCACGCCTGCTGAATCCATAGCGTGCCAATAAGCTTCCTGATTCTTATCTAATTTCTTAAGAATATTTATGTATTCGCCTGATTCAGTCTTTGAATAAACAAATAAACTATCTGTTTGGGCAGGAATATTCCTTCTACCCTTTTCTGTAACATTCTTTTTTATCCGATTAATTATCAACTCATTTTTGAAATTTTCATTTCCAAAAATCTGATCAAGTAAACATCTCACTATAAAATTGCCATTGTAATCACAGCGAACAAAAATCAAACCATCATCTGAAAGTAAATCCCTTGCAATGCTGATGCGGTTTTCCAAGAGAGTTGCCCAGCAAGAATCTTTGTAGTTGGTACGATACATGAACTGGTCACTTGATTCTAGATTGAAAGGCGGGTCAATGTAGAGGCACTTTACCTTTTCTCTAAACTTCGGCAAAATTGTGTTGAGTGCCTGATAGTTCTCGCTTTTAATGAACCAGCCGTCCAGTGACTCGTCAAGGTTGTCAAAAAGCCCCAGAATCTCAAGCTCCAAATCTTTGAAATGCTTGGTGTCTATGGGGAGAAAGCGGTATTTTGGATTAAGTGACTTGGCGCGCTTCAACAGGTTTTGAGATTCTTCGCTATCGCTCATAATGACAGAGGCATTAAAACCTGTGTCAACGATTCCTAACTCCTTCCACTCCTCAACTTGTAACTCAAAATTCGGGTGATTCAAAACCCGTTCGATTAATTCAAGGGATTGCTTCGCTGCTCCTTCGTCTTGGCTCAGGACAGGGCTCGCAATGACAGGAGAAGCAATCCTATCCAGCGTTATAACATAGTTAGAGTTCAGAACAAATTTAGGCTTGTTCCAGATTTTTACGAGTTCATCCTCAAACTGACTGATGAAGTCAATAATCTTGAAGGCAATGTCTTTCAAGGCTTGGAGTTGCTTGATCCTTGTCTCAGTCCATTCACTTTCCCCTGAAAAAACGTACTGGTATAGCCAGAGGTTAAACTGTTCTTGCAAGAACGCCTTTGCATTCTTGTTAATGAAATAATCTACTTCACTTTGTCTTTCAAATACCCGGAAAGCTCTCTCCAAAATCTCCTCAACAACCTTAGCCCCCTGCTTCCTCAATTCTTTTAAGATTTCGTCAATCTTTGTCTTTTTCCCCTTTTCCGAATACGAAACGCTAAAGACAAGGACATCGTCTTCTCTTCTTTCTTTGAACTCGTAGTTAATCTCCCTTTTCTCATTTGCCTTTTTATGCTCCAAGGTGGAGACATCGAAGTAAAATTTGAATCCGTCTAGCTCAACCTCAAGGTTTCTAAACAGCCTGTCGCTCTTCACATAGTAAAGCATGTGGGTCTTCCAGAAAAGCATCACATCCTTGTCATCGGTATAGACCTTTTCGTAAATGTTTTGGTGAAGAGGAGTGTAGCGGAAATAAATCGAACCGCTCTCGCTGAAGTAGCGATTAAAGAAGGTAAATAGCTTGTCAAACAGTTCATCTCTAAAGTCGGGAAAGAGTTTCAGCGCTTCCTCTATGTCTTGTTTTAGTTTGGGAAAGACACCGTTTTCGTAATACCTTGACTTAATAGCCATTAGATTGATGTAACCAGATTCACCTTCGACTTTCGCTCCTACAAAAACATCTCTTAAGGATCGAAAAAAACGTCCTTCCTTTTTTGACACGTGAAAATCTCGAGGAGAACTGTCTACCTTGGGCTGTTCAGAACGGTTAATTTTCTGTTGCTCTGTCATATTCCCTCTCGATAATATTAGCCATTTAATTTCCGTTTTAACGTTTTATTTTAACTTTTTCATGCTGTTTATTCCATAATCTCGTTTTCACCTGTGTAGTTGGGGGGAAATTGTAAGTAACATCCCTTAACAAATTTGCAAAACAGTATAAAATAGATGTGTTCAAATGAAGACCGATTGCAACTTACACTAAATACCACAAAGGAGGAAGGGCAATGAAAAAAGTTTTATCATCACTTTTAGTTTTAGTAGTATCTTTTTCTTTATCCTTAACAGCAGTCTCTTGCACCAAGAAGGAAGAGGAAGAAACGAAGGAGGGAGTAGCGGAAGTAATAGACGGAGCTATGGAAAAAGCCCAGGAAGTAAAAGAACAAGCCGCAGAAAAAGTGGCGGAGATGCAGGAAGAAGCGGGAGAGGTTGTAGAAAATACTAAAGAACAGGTCGCTCAAATTGCTGACGAGATGAAAGAAAAAGCTGGTGAAGTGGCAGAACAGGTAGGAGAGAAAGCCGGAGAAGTAGTAGAGGGAGCTAAGAATATGGCTGAAGATGCCGCCAACAAAGCAGAGGAGGTAAAAGAAGAAGCAAAGGAAATTGTCGTTGCTGAGGCGCCAACAACCAAAGGCGATCCTACTAAGGGCAAAGAAAAGTTTGAACTGATTTGCGCGTCCTGTCACGGTCCTGGAGGAAAGGGAGACGGTCCCGCAGCAGCAGCACTCGATCCAAAGCCAAGGGACTTAGGCGATGCAGCTTATGTATCAACACTCACGGATGAACATATATTTAAAACGGTCAAAGAGGGTGGTGCGTCCGTTGGTAAATCTCCTTTAATGCCAGCTTGGGGTGGTACTTTATCAGACGATGATATTTGGAATGTAATTGCATATCTAAGACAAGACATATGCAAATGTCAATATAAGGGAAAGTAAGGGAAAGTAAATTCTAATAAAAATAAGGCGGGAAAAATTCCGGCCTTTCTTAAAAGTGCTATAAAACGGTCATCCTTGTACGAACATAAAACCAAAATTTTTGAACATTAAAGCCCTTAATGTTACAATCTTCTTCGGTAAAATTGGGTTATGCTGGAGAGGTGACCGAGTGGCCGAAGGTGCACGCCTGGAAAGCGTGTAGGGGGTCAAAAGCTCTCTCGTGGGTTCGAATCCCACCCTCTCCGCCAGGTATTCAAGATGCAAGATACAGGATACAAGATGCAGGATAGAAGGTATAAAATATTCATCATGTATCGTGCATCCTGCATCATGAAATATCAAGTTCCAGCTAGCTAGGCCCGTGCGGCAGGGATTTGTAAACCCGCCAGGCCTGGAAGGGAGCAACGGTAGCAAGACTCCCTGAGCGTTGCGGTAAACCTGGCTGGCTGGTTTTAATTTAGGTGACAGATGTCCTATTTAGTGCTTGCCAGAAAATGGAGACCTAAAACATTTGACGATGTTATAGGCCAGGAATACATCACACAAACCCTCAAAAATGCCGTCTCTTTGGGTAAAATGGCTCATGCCCTCATCTTCTCCGGGCCAAGGGGAGTGGGAAAAACATCGAGCGCAAGAATTATTGCCAAAGCCTTAAACTGCGAAAAAGGACCAACACCCGAACCATGTTCGGTCTGCACGTACTGCAGAGAAATATCCGAGGGCAAATCACTTGATGTAATAGAAATAGACGCCGCATCTCACACCGGGGTAAACGACGTAAGAGAAATCATTGAAAACATAAAATATCTTCCTTCCTCTGGAAAAACTAAGATTTATATAATTGATGAAGCGCACATGCTCTCTCAATCCGCCTTTAATGCCCTTTTGAAAACTCTCGAAGAGCCTCCCCCTCATGTCCTTTTCATTCTAGCTACGACCGAAGTTCATAAGATCCCTGTGACTATTCTTTCGCGATGTCAGAGATACGATTTCAAGAAGGTTTCAACGGAAAAAATAAAGGAAAGACTCTATTTAGTTACTTCCAGCGAAGGGATAAAAATCTCCGACGAAACACTATACCTTATAGCACAGGAGGCAGATGGAGGGCTTCGTGATGCTTTGAGCCTGCTGGATCAGCTCGTTGCCACATTTGGTACCGAAATTAAGCACGAAGATGTAACAAAGATACTCGGCATACTGGATAGATCGCTAATAAAATCCACATTAGTTGCGATTTTTAACAAAGACCCTAAAAGCTGTATTGAAACCCTGAATGAAGTGAGTGAAAAAGGGATAAGTCCCAAACGATTTGCAGAAGAGTTGCTAAAGACCCTGAGAAATACACTGGTAATTAAGGCCTGCGGCAAAGAAGTCATCTCAGACCTCTCAGATGATGAGAAAGAAGAATTAAAAAGAATTTCAGCTAATCAGAGCCTTGAGGGCCTTGAATTACTCTTTAGTCTTATGCTCGAAGGCGCAGAGGATGTACAAAAGTCATTTTACCCTCGCATGGCTCTTGAAGTAACGCTTGTAAAGCTCGCACTTCTTAACACTACAGTTCCACTTGATGATATTCTCAATAAGATTGAGACGCTTTACAGAAAGATTAGCAGTAGCAATCCCTCACGACACCAGGTAAGCGATCCGACTAAGAAAGAAATTAGAGAAGCACCTAAACCAAATGACTACACCTATGGACCAGGTTCGGATAATAGGTCAGGAGAATTAGAAGGAAAGAGTGAAAACTCCCCTAGAAACTCTGGCACAGAAGGTTTTGTCAAATTTGTAAAATCACAAAATTCAATGATAGGAATACACCTGGAAAAGGCAAATAAGGTTGATATTGAAAACTCAGCTATTAGGATCCAATTCGCCAATCAATCAATTCACTCCGATTACCTTCTGCGCAAGGAGAGCCAGGAAAGCCTAAAGAAACTCTCAAAGGAATTTTTCTCACAGGATTTGAGAGTAAGGGTAGATATAGAATCCTCCGATCGGACCGACTTGCCAAACTCCAAAGAACAGAATGCAAAAAACAGAGATGAACTACACAAAGACCCGATCGTACAGGACGCCCTCGAAATTTTTGGAGGAAGAATAGTCAGGACAAAAATCAAGGAAAAGGAGTAAGGTCATGAAATTTGGTGGAAATCTCCAGAATATGTTAAAGCAGGCTCAAAAGGTGAAAGAGCAAATTGAAAAGCTCCAAGCTGAAGCCGGAGAAAAAATCGTGGAAGCCTCCTCTGGCGGTGGAATGGTAACCGCAACAGCAAAAGCAAAAGGCGAGTTAGTTTCAATAAAGATCGAGCCAGATATAGTTAAGGAAGCCGATATTGAGATGCTTCAGGATTTGATTACTGCTGCGGTAAATGAAGCTTTACATAGAGGACAAGAGATAATGAAGGAAGAAGTCGGTAAAGCGGCTACTGGGTTTGGTCTTCCCCCAGGACTTATTTAGGAATAGAGTAATAATTCAGCCACAAATTGACACGGATAGACACGAATGAATGTAAGCAGGATTCAAGACTTCGTCGTGAGCTCAGTCGAACGATACAGGATACAGGATGCATGTAAAAACTTTAATTTATCATGAAGCATACATCTTGCATCATGAATAGTGCATTATGCATCACTTTGTTGAAACTGTCGAAAAAGTCCTTTTTGAGCAAAAATCATAAAGCATAGCAAACGTAAGTGTCTATAAATACAGTATTTAATTTTTAGAAAAATTTGGTTTTTTCCAAATCTTATACTTTTTCGACAGTCTCGTTAGTGTAAATTCGTGTCCATTCGTGGCTAAACAATTATAAAAATGAAACGTAGAGGTCTACCGGAGCCGATTTCAAGACTTATCGAGGTACTCTCAAGACTTCCCGGAATAGGAGAAAAGAATGCCACAAGGCTTGCGTTTCACATCTTAAGAGCACCAACCGAGTTTGCAGAAAGTCTTTCAAAAGCTATAACGGATACAAAAAGAAAAGTCACCCTCTGTCCGATTTGCTACAGCTTTACCTCCGAAAACCCATGTGAAATCTGTAGCGATGAAACAAGGGAGAAAACCTCAATTTGTGTTGTGGAAGAACCTATCGACCTAATTGCAATTGAAAGAAGCGGTGAGTTTAGTGGAAAATACCACGTGCTTCACGGTGTAATTTCTCCGATTGAAGGAATAGGTCCCGAAGATTTAAAAATAAAGGAACTTCTCCAAAGACTTAGTGGAGTTAATGTCAGGGAAGTGATAATAGCTACAAATCCAAGTGTCGAAGGGGAAGCAACCGCACTATATCTTGCAAAAATCATAAAACCCCTTGGGATCGAAGTAAGCCGTATTGCCCACGGAATCCCGGTTGGCGGCGATATTGAATACATAGACGAGATAACCCTGGGCAAGGCGCTGAGGGATAGGAAGAGGATGTAGGTCAGGATGAAGGATATATGATTTAGGATAAAAGATACAAGATGCATGATGAAAAAGCCACAATCGTACAAAGACCTTGATATATATTTACTTGCGAAGGAGCTCGCAGTTAAGGTTCACAGACTAACAATAGAAAAACTTCCAAAATTTGAGATGTATGAAGAAAGCAGTCAATTAAGGCGTTCTTCAAAGTCTATAGTTTCCAATATTGTTGAGGGATTTGGTCGAAGAAGATATAAGAACGAATTTATTCAGTTTTTAACTTACGCTATTGCATCCTGTGATGAAACTAAAGTTCATATAGCTATACTTCACGAAACAGGGTCACTTAAAAAAGATGGTTCTGAGGAGCTTTTTCATAGCTATGAAGAACTGGGTGCAAAGCTATTTAACTTTAGAGAAGCGGTGATAAAAAGCCATCGCTCATCATGACACAATGCAGGATTTATATATCATGTATCTTGCATCATGTATCATGCATCGTTTGAAATATATACTCGTGATTATTAGTGGCTAAAATATAAATCTTATAAAAGAGGTCCATGATTCGAATAGGAAAAGCCTTTAATGAGCTCAAGGTCGGAGATAAGTTTTCAGAGAGTGTGACTGTAACAGAAGCACACGTTGTAAAGGCAGCAGGTTTATTTAATGATTACAACGTCCTTCATACAAATGAACCAGAGATGCAAAAATCCAGATTCGGGAAAAGGATCACACACGGTGCTCTTACGTTCAGTTTGATGGTAGGAGTCTATAGCAAAGTATTTTATGATACGGACATATCCACTGTCGAAGCCTCTATAAAATTCACTGCCCCTATCTACATAAACGACACGATAAGGATGGAATGGGAAGTGAAGGAACTTGAGGCAAAACCTAAGCTTAATGGAGGATTGGTCGTGCTTTCAGGGCAAGTAACAAATCAAGACGGGAAGATCGCAGCAACAACCGAAGCAAAACTCCTGGTTTCCAATACGACTGTTTTTGAGAGGTGAGACAGTAGGGAACGCATATATGCGTTCCCTACATTTACTCTTTCCATATTTCCTCCCACCACTTTCGACCATCCGTTTTTGGCTCTTTTGCGATGTTCATCTTTTTGCGAATAGCGTTAATATCCCATCCCATCAGGCCGGCAAGGGTTTGGGCTTCCTGCTCCCAACGTTTCGGAAGCTGCTTTTTATATTGGGTTGCAGCCTCGCAGCTATCATTCCCTGTCCATGGATGGCGGAGGCCATAGCGTCCCTGAAAGTTTTCCCGATTTCCCGTCTCTTGAAAAACCAGGTCTTCAGGGAAATGCCGGGCATCGTAGCGCACATGCAGTCGTGTAATAAAGACATCTGATGCGCCACCAGTCCAAGTGTCTTCAGGTTTAATACCATTAAGCCAAAAGACTCCAACGTTGCGTAGTTCCTCTCTCGAAAGAGGATCAGCCGCGCAGGGATCGCACCAGTTCATATCCCATGCGTATTCCAAAAAGACAGCCTCCATATTTTCTTTTTTCACCTGCTCGTCGAACATAGTACGGTAAAAGTCAGCAAACTCATCTTTGATATAAAGAGGCAAATCCATCCCTGTTGGCAACTTAACAGTGCGATAGTTGGTCGTCTCCACCCTCCCCTTCCGATTCAAAACGTAGATAAAAAGCTCCTGGTAGCCGTCGGCGTTGATAGTTCCAAGTCGAATTGGCAGCATAAATTTGGGAGACTCATACGCAACTTGAATCGGGCGTAAATAGCTGAATCCCAATTTGGAATGTTCTTTTAGATTCACCCTTGCAATAAAAAAGCGCATTTTCTGTTTGATATAACTCCCTAAAATATCCCCTGCGCCATCTGGAATACGGTAACCGTTTTCTTTGAGCCAAGTTTCAAGACCCCCGCTCTGTTCCGCGGAAAGAATTACGATATCGTATTCACCGACCGTGTATCTGGCTTCAACTGTTACGCCTAGACTGCCCTTCCTAGATTCCCCCACATCAGAAGCAGGTGGTGCAGGCATTGCTTCGTATAGAACTCTAGGAGCACAAGGGTTTTCATCAAAATACTCTACCAATCGTGGTGCGGAATACGCATCGAGATGATCAATTAACGCTTTATCAGCAATGTGTATTTGCTCCCTTTCAATAAACGTGGGCACGGGAATCACAATTGCAAACTCTTTGGGGGCGCCTTTAAAATCGTTTGCCATCGTCATCACGGTTTTGTCCCCATCCCGCACAATCACTACCTGAGACGCCTTGTTGAATAGTTTTGTATCCGCTTTTGCCACATAGAACCCGGGTAGGCAACGAGTCCATTCGACTAGCTCATGACAGGCTTGCTCGTTGCCGCCTAGGCCACCAGCAAGACTGGTGGCCTACCCTATGTTTACTACCTGTTGATTAGCACCTAGATAATCATTAGCTGTACTCCATTTATAACGATTTCCCGGCAAAAACCGATCAATTAAGGGCACAGACAGGCTAAAAAATGCCAGAGCCCACAAGAGACCATTGGTTCGGAAGAGCACAAAAGGAACTACGAATGCCCCGGCCGCAACAAGGAATGCGAATAATACTCGCCCGGCTCTCGAATCGGGTGTGGTTTTCGGGTCTGAGATCATGAAAAAGGTGAAAACCAGAAACGCACCGCTTTGAATCTGGTGAAGAGGTATATGCAAGGGATCGCCAAGCCATGATGCCCGGCCTAAAAGAAGAGAAATGTAGAACCCTAAAAAAGCGTAGGTTACATCGCTCCGCGAAGCACGGTTCACAACTAACCCGCCTAGACAAGCAATTAAAAAACCAAAAAATGCAATGTTTCCCCACTGTCCCGGCGAAACCCAGACCTTATCAGTTAAAAGAATCATAAGTACTATGCCAAAGTTTGTCGGATTGAAAATATGCTTTCCCCTAAATCGCAGGGTGAACTTGCTCAAGATTGTGATAAAAGCTGTGAGACCGACTAACAACAAAGAGTTTGTTCTAAGGAGCAGGCAAAGGGACAAACCCGAAATAAGCGGGCTTCTAGGATCGTATTCAGGCAGTTTAAAAACACGGGTACATAAGTATTGAGTTAATAAAATAGTAATCAATATCGTAATAGCTTGAGTGGAACGAATCTCAAAGTCGAGCCAGAAGATGCCGTAAACGAGAAGCGACGTTAAAACAGCTATCTGGTATACACGCGGATCATAAAGCCAAGATTTGAGAGAAGACTCTATAGATTTCAACCTTAATCCTATAGATATCTTGGCTACAACGAACACGCAGAAATCATACAATCTAAGGCAACTTGTGGTCAAGATGGTAAATAGTACGATCTGGAAGCGATAAAGTTTTCAAATAAGAAATGAAGGTAACCTCCACATGGCATTCTTTTCTATTTTTCCAAAACTTGCAGCATGAACCCAGAAGTGGTGACATAAATTTCATAGGTCCTTTCCCCGGAAGGATAAGTAAAAACGGTGTTCCCATAGACGGCAATAACAAAGGGCAACTTGTGGCCATATTTATAAAGCCAGCGCCACTCAGGGTCTTCCTCATTTTCTACTAAACTATAAACGGTTGGAGCATGTTGAATTTCATCCAGGGTGTCTACATACCGGCCACGCACTCTGGTCAATTTATACATCGTATGAAGTCCTATAAGGTTTAGCCAATCCTCCCATTTTAAAATATCACCTTCGATAGACCATTGATCGCCTTTAATTATAAGCTCTTGAGCTTTTTCTATCTCTCCGTTCTTAACGAATTTTAGTTCTATCCTCATGTCGCCGATCTTGCTATCCAAAGGTGTGCAACGGACTATAGCCACCAACTCTTTTTTTGTAACACTTTGATAGGACTGTATAAAAGCTGTCAATAATAAAGCTGCTGCTGAGAACAATATCCAGAGAACTATTAAAGTAAATCTAAACCCATTTTGAACGAAGCTAATCCTTATGATTCCCTTACCTCGAATGCTTCGGATTGTTCTTCCAAGAAGATTCAAAATTAAAAACAGGAGTGCAATAATCCCTAAGAGTAAGGAGGCAAGAAAAATATAAATAAAGGGATTACTGTCAAAAGGTAAATCTGAAATCATGGTTAGTTTTAACTTCAGTCTTTAATTTTACTCCCTGCATTTATCAAACAACTAATTCTGATAGAAATAATACAACACACTAGAGTAATTAAATCAATCCGGGAAATAGGTTAAAATTTCTTCTACTGTAATAAGCTAAAAGGCAAAGATATTATTAGACCTCCTTACTTACCCGAGATTGCTGTTAGTGATTTAAAGTACTAGATGAAGAGGGGACATTCCACTTCTCAAACTTGCAAAGGGATTAGAAGACACTAAAAAATTACATTGGACAGAGGCAAGAAAGAATCTAATAAGGAATTGAAGAAAGTAGCTAATAAATGAGTAAATAATCTCTCACTGTTTAATCCAAAAGTCCCATTTTTTTCATCCGGTATCTTAAGACCTCCCTTGTAACTCCCAGCATCTCGGCGGTTCTGGTTTGATTCCAATCATTCAAGCTCAATGCCTCTTTTATGACCTTTTCTTCTATCTTTGTAAGTGAAATGTCCTCAATTGGAATTTCGAGAATTAAACTATTATCGGATTTCTCAAGTTTTATTTCAGTATTTCCACTCTCTTCATCAAGTTGAGCATATCTGGGATTTAGTTTTTCGCCATCACTTAAAAGCACCGCTCTTTCGATTGTGCTCCTGAGTTCACGGACATTTCCTGGCCAGTTGTAGTTGAGGAATGCTTGTCTTACTTCTTCCGGAATTATCGTTATTTTCCTATGAAGTTCATTATTGAAATGATCAACAAAATGATCGGTAAGAATCGGAATGTCTTCTTTTCTACGTCTAAGTTGCGGCATCTCAAAGCTTATAACATTTAGCCGATGGTACAAATCTTCACGGAAAAGCTTTTTATTTATAAGGTCCTTGATGTCACGGTTTGTTGCGGCAATAACCCTCGCATCAATGGTAATATCTCTTGTTCCTCCTATTCTTCTAAATGTCCTTTCCTCTATTACTTTTACAAGCTTTGCCTGAAGCGAAAGACTCATATCCCCAATCTCGTCAAGGAAAATAGTCCCTCTATGCGCAAGCTCAAAGATTCCCTTTTTCATCTTTTTTGCGTCTGTAAAAGCCCCGGCTTCGTATCCGAAAAGCTCACTCTCAAGAAGCGTTTCGGGAATGGCAGCGCAGTTTAATTCTATGAAAGGTTTCTCCGCTCTTACTCCGTTTAGATGGAGAATCTTTGCAGCAAGTCCTTTCCCCGTTCCACTCTCTCCGGTAATGAGAATCGTTTTAGGATCGGTGTCTGCTAATTTTTGAAACAGGTGAATAATCTCATTTATGGGTTCACTCTCTCCTACAAGAGAATTAAATCCATACTTACCCCGTTCTCTCATTGTAGCAGTACTAAGATTACTTCTAAGTTCAAGAGTATTTAGAGCATTTCTTATCGTGATTTTTAACTTATCAATGGGAAAAGGTTTTTCTATAAAATCATAAGCTCCCAACTTAATTGCCGATACGGCTACTTCAACACTTCCATGAGCCGTCATCATGATTGTAGCCGGGCTAGGTTCGATCTTACTTATATTCTTAAGGACCTCGAGACCATCCGTGTCGGGAAGTTTTAAATCAACAAGAATCAAATCGGGAGTTTCTTTCTTAGCAAACTCAATGCCCTCTTCCCCGGTAAATGCAGAAACCACGCTGTATCCTTCCAGAGAAAGTGCTTTCTCCAATTGTTTAGCGAGGAGTTTTTCATCGTCTATTACTAGGATAAGCGGACTCATTTTTCACCCCCAAACCATTCTATTTCGAAGTGGCACATAATCAGCTAATTATAAGATATTTCTAGATTCTTTATTCCACTTTTAGATTCTTAGGAATCACAACAGTAAATGTGGATCCTTTCCCTTTTTCACTTGAGATAAGGATTTTACCCTTATGGGTTTCAACAATTCTACGAGAAATAGAAAGGCCCAGGCCAGTACCATGTTCTTTGGTTGAATAAAAGGGCTGAAAGATTCTCTCCTTATTTTTTTCTGAAAGACCACATCCTGTGTCTGAAATCTTTATTTCCACATGACCGTTAGAACCTTCAGTTTCAACCGTGAGTTTTCCGGAAGAGCCGTCCATTGCTTCAATTCCGTTGATTAAAAGGTTTAAGAGCACCTGTTGAATCTGCTCGGGGTCCACCTGAAACCGATCCTTACAGCCAAGCTTCTTCTCAACCATAATCCCTTTTTCCTTGGCTTTTAGAGATGCCAAGCTAAGAGCCGTTTCTATAATGTCATTTGGATCGCACTCGATTAGATTTAAACTCCGTGGATGACCCAGTTGCAAAAGACCTTTTATAATGCGTTCAAGTCTACCGAGCTCCTTAAGAATATCGGAAATTGTTTGATTATGTTCTTCGTTGTGGGTTTCGTTTTTCATGAGCTCCAGTGCTACGGCGATACCCGAGAGTGGATTTCTTATTTCATGAGCGATTCCCGTTGCAAGCTCCCCTATAGTAGCAAGCCTTTCCGTTTTTATGATCCCATCCTGTTTTTCTTTTATCTCTTTTGTCGCTTCTTCTATTTTTGCCTCAAGGATCTCGTTAAACCTTTTTGTTTCT
>JACPIY010000078.1 GCA_016187835.1 Deltaproteobacteria bacterium
CTAGCTCTATCTCCTTTGCTACTGTTACCCCGTCCTTTGTTACTACAGGTGCCCCATACGTCTTCTCTATTAATACGTTCCTTCCCCTCGGCCCTAATGTCGCCTTCACCGCATTTGCTAGTGCATTTACTCCTTTTAGGATTGAATCTCTTGCAGAGTCACTAAATGAAATTTGTTTAGCCGCCATTTTTTCAATACCTCCCTAAAAATTTTTTGTTATTCTAGTACAGCTAAAACCTCGTTTTCGTCGAGAATTAAATAATCCTCACCATCGAGTTTAATCTCCGTACCTCCATATTTACTGAAAAGTATTTTATCTCCCTTCTTTACTTCCAAAGGAACGACCTTCCCCCCGTCGAGAATTCGACCATTGCCTACGGCAACTACCTCTCCTTCCTGTGGTTTTTCCTTGACCGTATCGGGAATAACGATTCCGCCCTTTGTCATTCTGGGAGCATCTATTCTTTTCACTAAAATCTTGTCATGAAGTGGTCTTACATTCATGGGTTATACCTCCTAGGTTGAAATTTGGGAATTTGATTAGCACTCTTTAGCTTAGAGTGCCAAAAATAACATATGCACTTAAATTCAAACTGTCAAGTGGCAAAAAGGGGGATATTTAAAAATCCACATCAAAAGCGTTTTGTATAATTCTAGTCTTTTTAGTTTTAAGATCAACTGAAACTACATCAAAACGCATGTCCCGTGATTTAATTTTTTTCTGTTCTAAGTAAATAACGGCTACCGTCAAAAGCTTTTTCTGCTTCCACTTTCTTACCGCTTCTTCTGGAAGTCCAAATTTTTCGGAGGAACGAGCTTTTACCTCTATAAAACAAAGGATACCTTTCTCCTCCGCTATTATATCAATCTCCCCCTGCCTGCACCTGAAGTTTTTCTCTATTATGCGGTATCCTTCTTCTTCCAGGGCTTTACAGGCAATCTCTTCACCTTTTTGTCCGAGACTATTTTTAGGTACCATAAGAGGTATCGAATTTTGCCTTCTATGAAAAATCAGTGCGAGTAAAGACTTAAAAAATCCCAATTTGACCTTCTATTCTGGCCTAGCTCTTCTGTAACTTTTCTTTGATCTCCATGAGTTTTGAGAGTGCCTGAAGGGGACTCATAGATTGAGGATCAAGCCCTTTAATTTCTTCTAAGATTTCGTTTTCTTTTAGTTCCTCCCTTTCTTCTGCCTTCTCAAAAAGACCAAGCTGACCTCCGCGAATTGAGCCTCCGAGCTTAGACTGAGTTTTCTCAAGGTTTGTAAGAACCCTTTGTGCCACTTTAAGAACCTTTTCCGGAACACCGGCTAGTTTCGCTACCTGAATTCCGTAACTATGGCTTGCAGCACCCGGAATAAACTTCCTGAGAAACACAATTTTTTCTCCGTCTTCTTTTACGAAGACATTATAGTTCTTTACCCTTCTTTTAGAAATGGCAAGCTGGGCAAGCTCATGGTAGTGGGTGGCAAAAAGAGTCCTGCATCCCAAGTCGTGCAAAAACTCAGCCACAGCCCAGGCAATACTCATCCCGTCAAACGTGCTAGTACCTCTCCCTATTTCATCGAGGATAACTACGCTTCTCGAGGTAGCATGTCTTATTATATAAGCCGTCTCCACCATCTCGACCATAAAGGTTGACTGACCCCTTGCCAGGTTATCGGAAGCTCCGACTCGGGTAAAAATCTTATCAACAATTCCTATTCTTGCCTCTTTAGCAGGTACAAAGCTTCCCATCTGAGCCATAAGCACAATCAGTGCGACTTGTCGTATTAGGGTTGACTTCCCTGCCATATTGGGGCCAGTGATTATGAGAAATTGATTTTCCTCTAAATCCAGTTTTACATCGTTGGGCACGAATCTCTCTCCTAGGTCCATCCTTTCTACAACGGGATGCCGGCTCTCTTTAAAGTCTATGATTCCAGAATCGCTGATTTGAGGTTTAATATAGTTATATTTATCGGCGACTTCAGAAAGCGAAGAAAGGACATCGAGCCCAGAAATTAGTGAAGCGGTGCGTCTTACTCTTTCGGATTCCTTCGCCACCCTTTTTCTTATATCTTCAAAAAGCTCCCTTTCAATCTCCAAAATCCTGTCTTCAGCCCCCAGAATCTTTTCCTCATATTCCTTTAGTTGAGGGGTAATAAACCTCTCTGCATTTATCAGAGTTTGTTTTCTAACATATGTCTCTGGAACCAGATGAAGGTTTGGTTTTGTGACCTCAATGTAGTAGCCAAATACCCTGTTATATCCTACTTTAAGCGAGTTGATTCGGGTGGATTCTTTTTCCTTAGCCTCAAGCTCCGCTATCCATTTTTTGCCATCGCGTTTTATGAGCCTGAGTTCATCAAGCTCCATACTAAAACCGTCCATAATTATCCCTCCCTCACGGGAAGAAAGAGGAGGCTCTTCAACCAACGCTTTCTTTAGGAGTTCCCTTAGATCGTTCAAATCATCGAGCTCCCGGTTAATTTCGAGAAGAAGTGGCACAAAAAATTCCTTTAAAAGCCCCTTCGCTTATTTCCTTAAGGGCAGTCCTCAGTTTTTTTCTGAGACCCGGTTTGCCCTTAAGCTCCTCTACAGCATCCAATCTTTCTTCGATTTTCCGTAAATCAACAAGTGGATAATTGATCCATTGTTTAAGCAGCCTTCCACCCATTGCAGTAAACGTTTCATCGAGAACCGAAAGAAGAGACCCGCTTTTTGATTCCCCTCGAATGGTTCTTAGAAGCTCAAGGTTTCTTTTTGTAGATTCATCAATTAGAAGATATTCGGCAATCTCATAGTAGGTGGGAGCATCCAATGGAGGCATATCATCAATCTGCGTTTCCTTGAGATAGTGAACCACGGCACCACAGGCAATGACTGATGCTGGATGATCCTCAAGTCCAAAAGCCTCCAGCGTTTGTGAGGATAGCATCTCCTTTAGAATCTCTTTTGCTTTATCCAGCTCCCAAATCCATGAATCAAGCGTTGTAATGAGCGGATTCCAGGTACGCGAGAAAAAAGAAACTAGCTCTTCGTTTTGATGAAACTCGTTGGGAAGAAGAACCTCCTTTGGCTCTAGGTTGGATAGCTCTCCGGTTAGATCATCAAGGGTGGAAAAGGAAGTTGTTTTGAAGTGTCCGGTAGAAATATCAGTATAAGCGAGCCCATAATTTCTTCCATCAAAATAAAGACCCGCTAGGAAGTTATTGGACTTGGAATCAAGTTTCTCGGAGTCAAGTATTACTCCTGGCGTAAGTACTTTTATGACCTTTCTCTCTACAATACCCTTTGCAAGCTTTGGGTCTTCCACCTGCTCACATATTGCGACTTTGTGTCCGTGCTCAAGGAGTTTTGCCACGTATGGTTCCACGCTATGGTGCGGAACACCACATAGGGGGACTGAGTTTTTTTCGGTTTTGTTTCTTGAGGTAAGAGCAATGCCGAGTATTTTCGATGCAATTTTAGCATCTTCAAAAAACATCTCATAGAAATCGCCGAGACGAAAAAAAAGTATCGTATCGGGATACTCCTTTTTTATTTTGATATACTGCTTGATCATGGGAGTTTCAATAGACATGCTGAGAAAGATTATATCAACTCAATTGAGACTACTCAAACGATAAGTCACTAATTGTAGGGGCAGACCTCCTGTGTCTGCCTAGATTTTTTAGTCCTCCCCGCAACTTCATCGCGGCTAGAAGTTGCTTCTACAATGAGTGTGATTTCATCCCCGTAGAGCACCATCTTGGTGCGACTAAATCGCGGCTGGAAACCGCTCCTACGCTCATATGAAATTGTGATGTATGAGCATAATACCCGATGCAATTCTCATGGATGGAAGTGGTGATAGGCGGGATTTTCCAATCCCGCTCTAAAAATAGCAATTTGAGCAACTCCCACCGTTCGGTTAGAATTTCAACATGGCAAAAAAACGGATAACGAAGGTCTATACGAAAACCGGAGATAAAGGATTAACGTCGCTTGTCGGTGGCAAGAGAGTCAGTAAATCCTCAGCCCGTGTAGAGGCTTATGGAGATGTAGATGAGCTCAATTCGGTTCTTGGAATCGTGCTGTCAGAAGTTAAGGATGATGAAATAAAAAGGATAATAAACGAAATTCAAAATGACCTTTTCATAATAGGGGCTGATTTGGCAAGCCCACCTGAAATCCAGGTTCCCAGGATAAAGAAAGAGAGAATAGACGAGATTGAAAAGATCATAGATAAACTCCTTGAGGAGCTGGACCCGCTCAAAGAATTTATCCTCCCCAGCGGAAACGCAGGAGGACCTTACCTTCACCTCGCAAGAACTGTATCCAGAAGGGCCGAAAGAAAAATAGTTAAGCTTATGGAGGAAGAACAGCCGAACGAAAATGTGCTTATATATATAAACCGTCTTTCAGACCTGCTTTTTGTAATGGCTAGAATAGAGAACAAGCGGGGGAATTTTGAAGAGACATACGTAAGGTTTGATAAATAAAAAATGATCAGCCACGAATCGACCCAAGTGAACACGAATGAAAGATCAATGGCAAGGTAGGAGCGGCTTCCAGCCGCGATTTAGTCGCACCAGGGATAGTGCTCCTACAATGAACCCTTATAATTTGTTCCTGTAAATCGGTTTTAATTAGTGGCTAAGCAACTAAAATGAAAAACATCGAATCTGAAGTTTATATCGTAAATCCAGACATTGAGGAGTATCTGAGAAACCTTACTCCTGTTGAGGATGGAATCCTCAAGGAGATGGAAGAGTTGGGGAGAGAAAGGGATTTCCCTATAATCGGACCGCTTGTTGGAATACTTCTCTATCAGCTTGCAGTGATGATAGGAGCAAAAAAGATTTTCGAGATGGGCTCAGGGTTTGGTTACTCAGCTTACTGGTTTGCAAAAGCCATAGAAGGTGAAGGTCTGATCGTTTTTACGGACCTTTCAGAGAAAAACGCCCGATTGGCAAAGGGGTTCTTCAGAAGAGGAGGGGTTGAAAAGAAAATAAAAATTCATATTGGGGACTCAATCAAGATTCTCGAACAAACCGAGGAAGAGTTTGACATCATTTTCAACGACATTGATAAAGAATACTACCCATTAGTTGTTGATAAAGCATACAAGAAGCTGAGGCGTGGCGGTCTATTTATAACGGACAACGTTCTCTGGTATGGAAGGGTTTTAACTGAAGATTTGTCTCCAAGCGTAAAAGGGGTTAAAGAATTTACCCGCCTTCTTCTGTCTGAAAAGGGGTTTCTCACGACTATAATTCCAATTCGGGATGGTATATCATTGAGTGTAAAATTGTAGGGTAGAAACACGCTATGGCATATCTCTAGAATAGCAGGCAATTACGAGGAAAGCAGAAAGATGCAAAAGACAGCTACAATAGAAAGAGAAGAACTCAAAGAAAAGGTAAAAATCCACCTCGAAAAAAATCAAAAAGAACTAAAAACGCTTCATGACAGCAGAGTGATTCCGGGGCGAGCACTTGCTCAACAGAGATCAGAGGTCATTGATGGATTAATTAAACAATCCCTGACTCACCTTGGTTTTTCTAATTTTAAAAACGTCTCAATTGTTGCACTTGGAGGTTACGGGAGAGAAGAACTTTGTCCATACTCAGATATAGATCTGCTTTTCCTTTATGAGCTAAAAAGCAAGTCTCTGGCTAAACATGCGGTCGAAAGCCTTCTCTATCTATTTTGGGATTTAAACCTAGATATTGGCCATTCTGTAAGAACAATTGATGAGTGCTTGGAACTTTCCCTCAGCGAAGACACAACAATTCTTACGTCGCTCCTCGATGGAAGATTTGTTCTTGGAGATAAAAAACTCTATGATGAGCTTGAAAAAAAACTATTTCGAGAGCTTCTTCCAAACGTTTCTTCAAAGTACATAGAGAGAAAGATCGAAGAGAATGAAAAAAGAAACGACAAATTTGGGAGATCCGTTTATCTGCTCGAACCTCACTTAAAAGAAGGGCAAGGAGGGCTCAGGGAAATCCACTGCGCCCTCTGGATAGCGCAGGCAAAATTTAAGGTAAAAAGCTTTCAAGAGCTTCTTCTTAAAGGCGTTTTACTCGAAAGAGAGCTTCGGGTATTTGAAAGGGAACTCGATTTTCTTCTTCAAATAAGATCCGAGCTTCACTATTTATCGGGAAGAAGAGAAGACCGATTGAGTTTCGATTTTCAGGAGAAAATCTCGAGTTTTCTGGGCTATAAAGATGCGGGCGAGCTTCGTGCTGTTGAGCGATTTATGAGAGTTTATTATCTTAGAGCAAACCTGATAATGGAATATTCAAAGAAACTCATTGAAAGATGTACTATTAAGCCAAGAACTATATTTCGCGCTCCGAAAACGATCTATTTAGACAATGGCTTCATAATCCAGGGAGGAATGCTTTCCGTATCAAGCCGAACCATCTTTAGCGAACGTCCTGGAAGCCTTATGAGGGCTTTTGAATATGCAGACAGATACGAAGTTAAGATGAGCAAGTATCTCGTTGACCTGATTCGCGATAATGTAAATATAATTGACGAGAATACAAGAAGAAACCCGGAGCTAAACGCCTCTTTTCTCAGACTTCTAAAAGAAGGTGAAGAAGTAGCCAATGCACTTTTCGAGATGAATCGGCTTCGTCTTCTTGGTCGCTTCATTCCTGAATTTGGAAAGATAGTCTGCATGGTTCAGCACGATGCTTATCACGTCTACACTGTAGACGTACATTCAATCTTTATGGTAAAGGAAATTGAAAATCTCATAAATAACAAATACGAAAGAGAGCTTCCTCTTCTTACACAAACTGCAAAGGAAATTTCAAATCGCCATGTTCTTTACCTTGCCTGTCTTTTTCACGATATGGGAAAGGGAGAGGGAAGAAATCATGCACATCGCGGAGCTGAAATGATTCCCAAGATCTCAGAGAGAATAGGTCTTTCTCGAGAAGAAACAGAGCAGCTAGAGTTTATGGTAAAACATCATCTTATTATGCCTCACTTTTCACAAAGACGAGACATGCACGACGACAGCCTGATTATAAGGTTTTCAAAATCGGTAAAGACTCTGGAAACCCTGTCGCTACTCTACCTTCTTTCTTTCGCCGATATTAAATCTGTCGGGCCTGATGTATGGACAAACTGGAAGGGCATGCTTCTCAATGAGCTTTATCTTAGGACTAGAAGCGTTTTGGACAAAGGAGAATTCAAGAGAGAAAAGCCCGAAGATAGAGCTAAGAGACTTATCCACGAGGTTATTCAAATAATTAAGAGCAAGTTTCCCGAAGATAGGATTAGAGAACATCTCGACAATATGCCTTACTCCTACTTTTTAGTGTTTTCTCCCCAAAAGATCGCCTATCATATGAAATTGATCGAGAAATTTAGAAAAGGAATAGGAATGGATGTAATTTTTCATCCCAACGAAGAATACGATGAGTTCACATTCTGGGGATTTGATGAGGTAGGTATCTTCTCAAAGCTTTGTGGAGTAATTGCCGCAAGCGGAATAAATATTCTCGGAGCAAGAATTATTACCAGAAATGACGGGAGAATATTAGATACTTTTTATGTAAACAGGCTAAGCAAATCCACATCCAAGGACAAGGAAATTTGGAACAAGTTATGGAACGCCCTTAATAGGGTTTTAGAAGGCCAAGTGGATGTGGAAGAGCTTGTGTCAAGGAGAAAGAAAAACAAACCGATTTATGAAAAAACTATTCCTAAAAATCCCACACGAATTGATATTGATAATGAATCATCTGATAGATCAACGGTTATAGACATTTATACCCATGACAGAATCGGACTTCTCTACGATATTACCAAAACACTCGCTAACCTCGGGCTTTCCGTAGATTACGCAAAGATTTCTACAAAGGTAGACCAGGTAGCAGACGTTTTTTATGTGAGTGAAGTAGACGGAAACAAAGTGCTTGCCCCTGAGAAACTGGAAAACATTAAAAGCGCATTATTTAGGGCAATAGACGTTGATGAGTAAACCATAATGTTTTTTACAAGCTTTGGCGTCTAAGTTTTCTTCCATACACCATGAGCTGATACCTGCTTTGAAGACCCAGTTTCATAAATATACTGGTTAAGTGGGACTTGACGGTTCCTTCCGTTATTGAAAGCTTCTTTGCTATTTCCTTGTTTCTGAAACCACTTATAATTAATTCTACTACTTTTGCTTCCATTATAGTTAGCCTACCATTTTTGTTATGCTCGTGCCCTGTCTCTTTAGCTATATTAGATTTGCTTGAATTTCTTATGAGTTCTATTAGTTGAGCGGAATTGGTTTCCTTTGTCAGACATATAATATTAAAAGATTTTTTTTCACCTTCTATATCGCCAAATAGGATAACCCTGATACCTGGACTTTTTTTTGGTTATTAAAATTAAAAGCTACTTGATATTAATCTTTATTGTTCTATTGTCAAGAAATAAAAAATCGGGCTTTGTCTCAATAAGGTGTCTCTCAACCTCTTTAACGTTTGAAGCCTCGGATAATATTGTTATGCAATTCTCATCCCTTAGAATATTACGTATTCCCTCTAAAAAGAACCCCGACCCAGAAGCCAAGGCTATTTGAATAGTTCTATTCGACTTCAGGGACTGTAAGCTCATAACCCGGTTACTCGTTTCCATTTATCACCTTACTTAGCATTTCGCCTAACTCCTGAATCATGTATGGCTTAGGAAGAGCCGCTTTAAAACCGTAATTTTCATAATCACACACTACAGAATCATTGGAATAACCGCTGGAAACTATTGCTTTAACCCGGGGTCTATCTCCAGCAGTTTTTTGATCATCTCCTTACCTCCCATTCCTAGAGGCACTTCTAAATCCATTATTACGGCATCAAATGTTTTGCCGCTCTCTTTGACTCTCTTGTAAAAATCTATTGCCTCATTACCCTCTCTTGCAGTCTCAACCTCATATCCAATATTGGTTAACACCTCTCTTATAAGTTCCCTTATCATTTCCTCATCGTCCATCACAAGTATTCTCGCCCTAATGTTCAAGACTTATTCCTCCAAGTCTCTATTTTTCCCTTCTATTCCTTCGTCCATAGATGCAAGAAGATATACAGTAAACTTTTTTCCTACACCCAACTCCGATCCTACATGCTGGTGATCAGTTTCGGACACTTCCAATTCCAGACAATCTCTGTCCCATTTCCATAGGTTTTTATAGGTTCTTCCTTTGTTTTAATCCGCGTTTCTCATATTGTGTTTTGAAGCTTATCAACAACTCCATTTCGTCTTTCCGATAGTGAATAAACAATAGGGGCAATTAACAAAGCTAATTGCCCCGACCCTAATGGAACCCATCCCCCACAACCTTTTCTTTCAGATGATCTAACTCCCCAATTGAATCATGTAAAAGGAAAACCCTCTTCTTTATTTGTGATTACTAATCTAAACCTCTTGTAAATGAAATTATATAAGCCCTTGGAACTATTTTAGGCTTAGAAATTTTCTACGACTTTGGTATTAGGCCTTTTTTAAGAACTTAGTGTTAAATATTGTGGGTTCGGACATAATTTTCGAGGACAGGAAAATTTCATTTGTTGTAGGGGCAGACCCCCTGTGTGTCTACACTCACAACCGCTACAATAAAGGGCTATCATGTGGAATTGCCTCTACAAAATAACGGACAAGAACAGCCACTAACTATTGTAAAGCTCTACGGCGAGTTGAAATCTACTCCTAACTCCAAACTTTTTAAATAGGTTTCTTAAATGAGCCTTCACCGTTTTCTCACTTATAAAGAGCTTGCCGGAGATCTGTTTATTGCTGTATCCTTTGACAACGAGCTTTGAATATCTTCTTCTCTTTGCGTGAGTTCAGGTCTTCCGAGTCTTGGTTTGGCTTTTTTTGAGGGTAGAAGCAGGGTTAAGATTCTCGTTATAACATCTACTTCAGCCCAAAACTTATTTTTACGTACAGTCCTTATTGCCTGAATAAGCTGCTCCCGGTCTGAGGCGTCCGTTAAGCATCCCTGAACGCCCAAAGACATCGCCTCTGTTATTAATTTTTCATTCAGAGTATGGAGAAGCAGTATTACCTTTGTTCCTATGTTCGTTCTCCCTATTGATTCCAGGACTTCATTTATGTTTAGACCAGGCATGGTTGCATCAACAATTAAAACATCAGGCATCTTTTTATGTATGAGCGGAATAATCTCTAGAGGAACCGAAGCCTTGGCTACAACCCGTAACTTGCTTTCGGATTCTAGCATTTGTTGAATCCCTTCACGAACAAAAACCGATGAGGTCGCAAGCATCAAACTAATTGGGTCATTGTCGCCTTTTTGAGTGCTCGATTCAATTCTCCCGGTTTTTAGTATCTCCGCCTCAAATCGCTTTCTTTACGTAATATCGCGGAAAACCAGAACCACACCGGCGATGTTTGCATCGAAATCCCTTATAGGGGAGGCGCTAATATCAACAGGGATCTCCGTTCTATCTTTAGCAATAACTATAGTATGATTTGGGAGATTAACAGTGGCACCATCCTCAACTATCCTCTTTATAGAATTCTTAGCCATATCAATTTTTTGTTCATTTATGATGTTGAATACCTTGGTCAAATTTTTACCTAAAGCATCTTCCTGTTTCCATCCAGCAGCAGCTTCCGCATTGGGATTCATAAATGTTATCAATCCTTTGGTATCTGTAACAATCACATTATCGTTTATGCTTTTAAGCGCTTTAGCAAACCAATTTTGCTTCTCCTTTAGTTTTCTTTCCGCTTTATGTTTATGGAGGGCTATCTCAATAACCGACCGTAGCGCTCTTACTTCAAAGGGTTTAAGTATGTATCCGAATGGCTCCGTCACCTTTGCGCGCTCCAGTGTGCTGTCATCTGAACAGGCAGTAAGATAGACGACCGGAATATTGAAACGATTATAGATTTGCTCCGCAGCCTCAACACCATCCATCCCACCCTTTAACACAATATCCATAAGCACCAAACCCGGATAAAGTTCTTTCGCTTTTTTTGATAGCCTCCTCTCCGGTAGAAACAATGGCAGGAACGGCATAGCCCAATCTTTTCAATCTGCTTTCTATATTCTTTGCTACTATGCTTTCATCTTCAACAACCAGGATCTTAGTCAGTCGTCCTTTGTCCATTGCTTTTTATTACTAATATTTATTTTCTCCCGTCTTCTTGTCCCTAGCGGAGGGCTTTAGCCCTCCATTTTCCTGTCATTCCCGCAGGCATTAAGTGGGGATTTACTGTAGAGACGCATTGCTATGCGTCTCTACTTCATAGCTCGAACTCAAGTTATTTACAACTTACCACCGACTACTGACTAAATACTATCCTAAAAGCTGTTCCACGGCTTCCACGAAATCTGATATTACCCTGGAGTTGTTTTATTAAGCCATCTACTAGTTGCAGGCCCAAAGATTCAGTTTTTCTAAGATCAAAATTTTTCGGGAAACCGATACCGTTATCCCTGATAATAAGAGTGTACCGACAACCCGCAGATTCATCTCGGCCATTACTATTCGATCTAAGACCAATGAGGATTTCGCCTTTCCTCCCATTCGGAAAGGCATGTTTCAGAGAATTTGAAACAAGCTCATTTATAATCAAACCACATGTAATTGCCGTATCAACATCCAATAAAACATTGTCAACGCTTACCCTCAAGCTAATGGCATTCGTCACTCCGTATGATTGAAACAAATAATCTCCCAGGGTTCTCATGTATTCAGCAAAGTCAATCTTAGACAGGTCCCAGGATTAATACAACTGTTCATGTATCAGTGCCATTGATTTAACGCGGTTTTGAGTTTCATGAAGGATATTGGCAGCGCGCTTATCCTTGAAATACTCGGTTTGAAGGTCGAAGAGGCTTAAGATGACCTGCAAGTTGTTCTTGAACCGATGTTGAATTTCCTTTAGAAGCACTTCTTTCTCTTTGAGTGATATTTTGATTTGTTCCTCCGCAAGCTTACGCTTGGTAATGTCCTCACAAACAATAAGAATAACCGTATTACCATCAACATTACGCACCGCACGTGCGGATTCCCCAACCCAGAGTACACTCCCGTCCTTGCAGACTTTGCGAAATTCCGAATAGGTAATTTGCCAAGGATTTCTTAAACATACAGAGAGTTGCTCTAATGCTGCTTTTTTGTCTTCCTCATGTAAAACGTTAAACACCGACCGCCCAATCAGTTCGCCAGCGGAGTAACCTAGATGTTCTATTCCAAAACGGTTGACCGAGAGAATTTTTCCCTCAGTATCCACAGTGAAGTACATTGACGGGTTATCTTCGTAGAGAGCACGATAACGTTCCTCACTTTCTCTCAGCGCCTCGGCATGCTTTGCATTATCAATAGCTGTCTCTATTTGCTGAGCTATAATTTCAAGCAGCTTTAATTCCTCCTCATTAAATGCATTCTTCTCGAAGGAATTTATATTTACACACCCTACAGTCTTGACTCCAAGGCGAATAGGCATAGAAAGGTAGCTTTTTATTCCCGCCTCTCTTCCGGCAGGGCCGATAATCGTATCCTGGTCAACATCCGGACAGTATACGGGTTTCCCATCCATAATCGTCTTCCATGTAAAGCCATTCGGATAGGAAATTTTTCTCACCCGCTCGGTAAACCAATCGGGGTAGCATCTGTAAGCCTTGAGAACTGCTTCTTTACCCTCGACTAGAAAAATCGAGACGTTGTCCAAACCATTAATATTCTGACTCATCGCATTAACGGCGTTTTCCAGAACCTCTTGTAAATTAATTGACCGATGGACATTCCTGGTCACACTACTAATTATTCTCTCGTAACGATTCTTTTTGGATAACTGCTTAAGACTTTCCCTAAGTGCCTCCTCAGCTCGTTTACGCTCGGTGATTTCCGCCCACAAGTTTTGGTTGGATTTTATCAGTTCTCCAGTTCGTTCCTCAACCTTTATTTCCAACTCATCATGCGCATTACGCAGCACCTCATCCACCTGTTTTCGTAGTGTAATATCCAGCATAGCCACTCTAAAATAGCTGAAATTCCCCTCGCTATCGGTTGTGTGCGACGATGAACTATCAAATATCGCTATACCTTCAAGTTGTGCATAAAATGGCTTACCATCCTTTCTTAAAACTTTAAGCTCGCAAGCCTGTCTAGTGGCAGTTTCAAGAAGTCGTTTTCGAAATGAATAAAACGAATCTTGATTTTCACCGACTACATACTGAGAAAACGGTTTCTTTGTCAGATATGTTCTTTCTATCCCCAGCATGGCAGCACCAGTAAGATTTATTTCCAGAATGATACCCTTCTTATCTAAAGTGAAATACCCGACGGGAGCAAAATCATATAAGTCCGAGTAGTTACAGCGTGAATCTTCAAGTTCTGATTGTGCCCTTCGAAGCTCCTCGTTCTGCATCTCAAGCTCAATTTGATGCACGCGAAGTTCATGGATGAGGCCCTTAATATTAGTCTTCGCTTGCTCATTTTCCGGGGAATTCGGAGTATAGCGGGAGGTTTCATCGGGTTCACCTTTTTCAGATTTCCCTGCCAATAATTTCTCAGTACGCTTTCGGAGATTTTCTTGAGCCTTAGCTGAATGACGATGTTTTTTATTTTCGGATTGATTTTTCTTTTTCATTTTTATTTATCTCCGAAAACAGTGACTCTTGTATAACTCTTAAGGAAAGCTGAAGGCTCCCGCTCGGCATGGCTACAACGTAAATGTAGCGGAGGACTTTAGTCCTCCATTCACTCGCTTCCTCTATCTCCCCCCTATCTGCTCTTGTTTTTTTTTTTAATATCTTCCGGTTGTTTCACATCCTCAAACAGCACCGTCATTAGACTGTCCTTATGAATGGGAGAGTGAAGCGGTTTAATCGCAAGATTTATCAATTGGTAAATACCGTTGCTTTTTACCCGAACTTCTTTTACTGCTACATCAGAATTCTGAGACATACACTTGCGTATGGCAGACTGGAGATGATTTTTTAGACCCTCGCGCGCCATCTCTAAAACATTCATCCTGGCTTCTCCGGAAGCAGGCTCCAAATATTTGCCTGTGCGCCCGTTGACGTAAAGTATGTCGAATTTCTGATTTATGATTACACAAGGCGGCGCGTAGTTGTCCAATAAAATTTGTTCTACAAAATCCGAGATTTTTAAAAACCTATCCTTATCTCCCATATCAACCCGGTCGGCTTCTGCAATTCCCTCATCATGAGAAACGGTGGAAATGCCCATCATAGGATAGGCAGATGATATTAGATCCTTACGTTTAAAAAATTTCCATTTTTTATCAAATATGGTAAACAAATCAATGAATCCGCCAATCGTTTCTGAAGAGCCCAGAAAGAGGATGCCCTCCGGCTTTAGGGTATAATGAAAGAGAGGTATAATTTTCTTTTGAAGCTCCGCATCGAGATAAATCAGTAGATTGCGGCAGCTTGTCATATCCAACTTTGAAAAAGGCGAGTCCTTAATGACGTTTTGGGGGGCAAAGACGATCATTTCACGAATCTTTTTACTGATATGATATTTGTTTCCTTGTTTGGTAAAAAAATGCTTAAGGCGCTGAGGGGACACGTTTACGGCTATGCTTTCGGGATAAATTCCCGCTCTTGCCACCTCGATTGCATCTACGTCAATATCGGTAGCAAAAATTTGAACCTTAAGGTCTAATTATTTCTCACGCATGTACTCAGTTAGAATCATGGCTATTGAATAGGCTTCTTCTCCAGTAGAACATCCAACGACCCAGATACGAATAGAATCATCAGCCGACTTTCCCTTAAATAGGTGTGGGCATATCTTAGTTTTAAGCACATCGAAGGCTTCTCCGTCCCTGAAAAAATTAGTGACGCCGATTAATAGTTCTTTAAAAAGGACATCAAGTTCACTACGGTTCGCCTGAAGGAAGCGGACATAATCCGATATTTTGTCAATTTGCTGAACGCTCATTCGCCTTTCAATTCTCCGCATAATGGTATTCTTCTTATAAAGGGAAAAATCGTATCCGGTGTGACTGCGAAGCAGTATGAATATCTTTTGTAATGAGTCTGGGATCTTTTGAGCAACGTCGGCGTCCCCTTTTGCATCCCGAACCTGACAGTATTTAACGTATCCAATGAGCAGATCGGGCATTTTGTCGGGGGGCAGGATGTAATCCACCATCCCCGTATCAATAGCGCTTCGCGGCATACCCTCATATTTTGCAGAAGCGAGATCTTGAACCATGACCATACCGCCATTACACTTGACTGCCTTTAAGCCTATGGTGCCATCTGTTCCTGCCCCGGAAAGGATAATGCAAATCGCCCTTTCACCCTGGTCCTCCGCTAAAGCTCTCAAAAAATAATCAATTGGATGTCTCTGACCTCGAGGCGCAACCGGTTCGATCAGTTGTAAACGCCCGTGTAAGATGGCTAGATCATTATTCGGAGGAATGATAACATAAATACAATTTGGCTCAACCGGCAGGCCATCTTTAGCTTCAACAACCTCCATTTTTGTACATCTTTTTATGAGCTCCACCATAATGCTTTTATGAGTCGGGGCGAGATGAGGAACAAGGATAAACGCTATTCCACTATCTGAGGGCATGTTTCTAAAAAACTGCTCAAACCCCTCGAGAGCCCCTGCTGAGGCGCGCATGCCTGCTATATGGAAGGAATTATCACTCTTTTTGGAGCGTGAAGCCGTTTTTGTCTTTGTATCAGGATTCTTTTGGTTGAATCGTTTTAATAGACTTTTCTTTAGAATTACTAATCGGTTTCTTCTTAGAACCAGTTTCCTTTTTCTTTTTTCCCATGATTTCTTTCTTTTCATATCTCAGAATTGATAGGAAAAGTCCTCTTGCCCCATCTTATTTTTACTATCCGTTATATAACTAATATTTTGTCAATATATCAGGATCATAGCTGGATCATAGCTTATAAAACCATTTGGCTAATTGTAGGGGCATTCAATAGAACGTTTCTACAATAAACAGATAGGCACCTTGGGGAATACTTGTTGGTGGGTTCGTTGTAGAGACGCAAAATTTTGCGTCTCTACAATAATATGCCTACCCAGTGGGAATTTAAGCAGCAATCCAATTGTCCCCCCATCCTATTCTTTATTTCCATCTGATGCGAACTGCGCATCAGATACTACAACCAATTTGACAGCCTTCTACAATTTAGATTATTTTAATTAGGAACTGCAATTAAAAATTCCCGATCTAAAGTTTATGTATGACACACATCTAAAACAAAAGGATCAATTCCATTCCGATTTCTTAGTGATAGGAAGTGGGCTTGCAGGGCTTTATGCCGCTCTTTATGCCTCAAAGTTTGGAAAAGTAGCCATCCTGACAAAATCCACACTGGAAGAAAGCAATTCTTACTGGGCACAGGGAGGCATTGCTGCGGCCATAGATCCTGAGGACTCTCCTCTTTTTCATCTCGAAGATACAATCAAGGCGGGAAGAGGGATATGCAACAACGAAGCCGTAGAGATACTTGTGAAAGAAGGTAAAGACAGAGTAACGGACTTAATCGCTCTCGGAATGAAGTTTGATTCTAGCGAAAAGGGACTGGAGCTCGGTCTCGAAGGAGGACACACTAAAAGGCGGGTTCTTCACGCAGGAGGGAGCTCCACAGGAAAAGAAATGGTGCGGTTTCTTATCTCCTCCGTCAAAGCAAATTCAAATATCTCTATATTCGAAAATGCTACCGTTTCTCGACTTGTTTCGGATGGAAAAAGGTGTTTTGGTGCTCTTGTTTTTAAGGAAAACCTCTACGAGCAAATGGCTTTTCTATCTAAATCCACTGTGCTAGCCGCAGGTGGGGCTTCGGGAATTTATGTGAGAACTACAAACCCCCCGGGTGCTGTAGGGGAAGGAATCGCCCTTGCCTATAGAGCGGGAGCGGAAGTTACAGATATGGAGTTTATTCAGTTCCATCCCACGGCTCTCTATATAGAAGGTAGAGAAAGCTTTCTAATTAGCGAAGCCGTGAGAGGTGAAGGTGCTTTTCTCCTAAACCACTCAGGCAAGAGGTTTATGCTCGATTACCATGAGCTTGCCGAGCTTGCCCCAAGAGACGTTGTTTCGCGGGCAATATTCAATGAAATGAAAAAATCTTGCGAAAACTACGTCTTATTAACCTTAAAACACCTGGATGCAGATTTTGTGAAAAAGAGATTTTCTAACATATACAACGCATGCTTAAAGTACGGGATTGATATAACGAAAGATTTTGTGCCCGTCTCCCCAGCAGCTCACTATACAATAGGCGGGGTTAAAACAGGACTCATGGCCGAAACAAATGTAAAGTGGCTTTTTGCATGCGGGGAAGTTGCGTGGACCGGGGTTCACGGGGCAAACAGACTTGCAAGCAACTCGCTTCTTGAGTGCATAGTGTTTGCAAAAAGAGCAGTAGATGGAGCCATAGAAAGCGATGGAGAGGTATGTAAGCCGGAAAACTCTGTGGAAGTCACCCCTGATTTAGTGCTTTCTTCTCCTTCTTCCCAAAAAGAGCTCTTTTTTAAGCTTAAAACCACAACCTCTCAGTTAATGACTGAATATGTAGGAATCGTTAGAAATAAAAAGGGACTCAAAAAAGCGCTCAGAGAACTCGAAAAAATCTCAGCATCTGTGAACGAACTCTCAGGCTATTACAGACTGAAATTACAAAACATGATTGAGGTCTCTTCCCTCATTGCTAAGTCCGCTCTTCTTAGAGAGGAGTCAAGAGGAGCACACATTAGAGAGGACTTTCCAAACGAAGACCCCAGGTGGAAAGCCCATATCGTATGGAAGGAGAATTCAAAGCCTTTGGTTGTTAGGGTCTAAATAAACACCTTCCTTAAATTCTAACTATCTATTCAATCGCCAATGAAGGCGAAAAATGTGGGTAGCATGAGGAGCATTTTCTGTAATTTGCAAGAACAAAATAATTCATCGTAGGAGCGCCATCCCTGGCGCGACTGAATCGCGGCTAGAAGCCGCTCCTACTTTGCGGTTTCGAGTTAAAAGCTTTTTCCCTAAACCCCAAACTCCAAACTGATTTTAGGGGTATCACAATTCTCGTTTACACAATGTAGCGGAATCTTTTAGGATTCCACTGTTATATACTGTAGAGCCTTACAATGGAAGATTTGGAGGACTAAAGCCCTCCGCTACATTTTAAAATCTATATCGAACTCAATTTATTTAGATTTTTGAAAATTTAGATGTAAGGGGGCAAAATCTTGAATCCCTACTATTCCCCCCGCCTTTAAAAAAATTTATCAATCCCCTACCAACACCCTTGAAATATTTAAACCAATGTTAATCTTAATATTGTAAATCAAAATGAAACAAATCAAACTAGACTGGTCTCAGGTCGAACTAATCATAGAGAACGCTCTTCAGGAAGATATAGGAAGCGGAGACATAACCACAGAACCCCTCTTTCCTGAAAATACGAAATGCAAAGCTATTATTATGGCTAAGGAAGATGGTGTGGTAGCGGGTCTCCCGGTGGCCGAGAGAGTTTTTAGAAAACTTGACAAAAACATTCTCTGGAACGAGAAAAAAAGGGAGGGCGAAACGGTAAAACCAAAAGATATTCTTGCGGAAATCGAGGGTTCTACCAGAGCCATTCTCACCGGAGAACGCGTAGCGCTGAATTTTCTTCAGCGATTATCTGGCATTGCTACACTTACCTCGAAATTTGTAAAAGCAGTTGAAGGACTTCCAGTACGAATACTGGATACGAGAAAGACAGTACCTGGGCTCAGAATCCTGGATAAGTATGCAGTCTCGATTGGCGGAGGATACAATCACCGCTTTGGGCTTTACGACGGTGCTTTGATCAAGGATAACCATATAAAGCTTGCCGGCGGTATTGCTCAAGCAGTAAAACTCATTCGCCAAGAAGTTAAAAGTGAATCCAAAATAGAGGTTGAAACATCTACACTCGTAGAGGTTAAAGAGGCTATTGAGACTGGTGTTGATATAATAATGCTCGACAATATGCCGACTGAAATTATGTCAGAAGCTGTAAAGTTGATTAACGGCAAAGCACTCACCGAAGCCTCCGGGGGCATAACTCTGGATAACGTACGCAGGGTTGCTAAAACCGGTGTTGATTTCATATCCATAGGTGCGCTCACCCATTCGTGTCGTGCTTTAGACATAGGACTATATATGTTATAGTTATCAACAACTAGGCAGGTGCAAGAAGAGATGGAAGATCGCGGTTGGGCTGTGAAAGAAATCAATAGGTTGAAAAAAGAGAAAAATGCTGTAATCCTAGCACACAACTATCAGATAGGCGAGGTTCAGGATATTGCCGACTTCACCGCTGATTCGCTGGCCCTCTCGCAGGCTGCGGCTAAAACCGAAGCCGACATGATTGTGTTCTGCGGGGTTCACTTTATGGCTGAGACCGCTTCTATTATATCGCCAGATAAAAAAGTGCTTATTCCCGACCTAAAAGCAGGATGTTCCCTTGCCGACACGATTAACGCTGAGGAGCTTAGAGAATGGAAGAAGGAACATCCCAATGCTGTCGTTGTCTCCTACGTTAATACGACTGCCGAAGTCAAAGCCGAAAGCGATTATTGCTGCACATCGTCGAATGCCGTAAAAGTTGTAAGCTCAATTCCTGAGGATAGAGAAATCCTTTTTCTCCCCGACATGTTTCTCGGAGCCTATGCCGCAAAAGTTACTGGAAGAAAGCTCCATATCTGGGCTGGGGAGTGCCACGTTCATGCCGGCATAAGACCTGAGGATATTAATAAGATGAGAGAAGCCAATCCTGAGGCTGATATGCTTATCCACCCTGAGTGTGGCTGTACAACTTCTTTGATAAATTATGTAGGCAACGGTTCGATTAAAAGTGAGGATACCTATTTCCTTTCAACTGGCGGGATGATTAATCACCCAAGACATTCAAATGCTAAAGAGTTCTTAGTGGCTACAGAGACGGGAATACTTCATAGAATGAGAAAGGAAAACCCCGATAAGACATTCTGTCCTGTAAAGGAAGATGCGGTCTGCAAGTATATGAAAATGATTACTCTCGATAAGGTCTTAACTTCCCTTCAAGAAGAGATCTACGAAGTGAAGATTCCCAAAGAGGTAGCTCTAAGAGCCAAGAAAGCTATAGATAGAATGCTTGAAATTTCTAATTGACATCGGGCTTATCGCAATTTCGATTTTCACCGAATTCATTTTCAAACCATATCAAATTCATCCGCACCTTCCCGACTATAATCATATTCCTTCAATCTTATACTACGCCGATTACGCTTATCAGAATCTTCAGACATCGCTTTTTGGCAATTATAAACCTAAACAGAAATCAGTATCCCAAGCCAAACCACCTGTGCTTCGAGGATCGGAAGCGCCATAGAAGAAATCGCCAACTCGCATAATACTCTGAGTGCTTCCCATAACATCTCCGATTACTACTTTATGCCCTTTTTCAGTAAGAAGACGGATGATATCCATATTTAAACCCTTCTCAACTCGCAGTTCATCCGGAAACCATTGATGGTGAATACGCACGGCATTAGTTGCGTCAGCAATATTCATCCTGTGGTCAATAACGTTCATAATTATTTGTAACACAGTTGTTATGATGCGGCTGCCACCAGGACTGCCCGTCACGAGAAACGGTTTTCCATCTTTCAGAACTATCGTTGGAGTCATGGAACTGAGCATCCTTTTTTCTGGCTGTATAGCGTTATACTCGCCTCCTATAAGTCCGTAGGCATTTGAAGCTCCGGGTTTTGCAGAAAAATCATCCATTTCGTTATTCAGAAGAATTCCCGTTCGGGAAACTGTAATACCGGTTCCATAGCTGAAGTTTAATGTGTATGTGTTTGAAACGGCATTTCCGTATTTATCCATAACTGAAAAATGAGTAGTATGATCACTCTCCTCATAATTCATGGGATTTCCCGGAGGGATTTTATTACTAGGTGTAGCTCCGTAAAGATTTATTTTATGCCTTAACTCCTCAGCATATCTCTTTGATATTAATCCTGAAACAGGCACAGGCACAAAATCAGGATCCCCCAGATTCTTTGAACGGTCAGCATAAGCCAATTTCATGCTCTCTGTCATAAGGTGGATTGTGTGTGCCGTGTTATGTCCATGTTCGCTGATGGGGAATCCTTCCAGTAGGTTTAGAATCTGAATCAGGTGCACTCCGCCTGAGCTTGGGGGAGGCATTGAGTAAATGTCATATCCTCTATATGTGCCGTGAACGGGTTCACGAATGATGGCTTTATATGAGGCTAAATCTTCCTTTGTAATTAATCCGCCGCCTTCCTTCATAGCGGCTACAATTTTCTTTGCTATTTCTCCTCTGTAGAAAGCACCAGCACCGTATTTTGCAATCTCCTTAAGGCCCCATGCCAAATCCTTTTGTATAAGAAGCTCGCCGAGTTCGTAAGGAACTGTGCCTTTTTTAAAGAAAATCTCCATACTGGCGGAAGATGATTGCATCCGCTCTTTTACCTCGATTAGCGATCCCCTCAGATATTCATCCACGGGAAACCCCCTTTCCGCAAGTCCAATCGCAGGTTTCAACGCTCTTTCAAGGGAAATCGTCCCGTATTTCTGGAGCGCCAAGGTGAGTCCGGCAACTGTTCCCGGAACTCCCACTGCCAGATAACTGTGTCTTGACTTCTCCGTGTCAACATTACCGCTTTCATCAAGGAACATATCGGGCGTTGCTGCCTTTGGAGCTTTTTCACGATAATCAAGAGCGATGACCTTATTTGATTTTGCTAGATAAACCAGCATAAAACCGCCTCCCCCGAGATTTCCGGCGCGGGGATATGTAACCGCAAGCGTAAATCCAACCGTCACGGCAGCATCAACGGCGTTTCCTCCTTCTCTTAAAACTTGAAGTCCTGCCTCGGTTGCATAGCGGTTATCCGTCGCAACCATCCCGTTTCTGGCTACAACCGGATAAAAGATACCTTCATGGCCAGGTACAGCTGTTTCCCTCGCTCTTATACAGCCAATTAATGAACAAAGCAAAAGCAGTAAACAAAACAATAATTTCTTCATTCCAACCGTTGGGTTTAAATTTATTTCACCTTTAAGCCTTTTGATCATTGGAGCTCGATTACTCCTTATTGTATTCGGTAAAACCATATTGGTAATGCTTTACCGTTCTTAATTAAACACACCAACTTCAACTCTCGCAAATTACAGTTTGACTGACTGCTCATGGTGACGTAATCCTTTTTGATTAGATATTGAATTAAAGACAAAGAAAAACATTTAGATTCCACAAAAAAGAGAGAGTGCCATGAGCGATAAAGTAACAAAAACAGATGCCGAGTGGCGCGAAATACTTACGCCTGAAGAATACCAAGTTACTAGAGAGAAAGGCACTGAAAGACCTTTTGCTAACAAATACAACATGCACAAAGAAAAAGGTACCTACTTATGCGTATGTTGCGGAAATGAATTATTTAGTTCCGATGCAAAATATAATTCCGGCACTGGTTGGCCTAGTTTTTATGAACCAATCGCAGAGGATAAAATCGCAGAGGAAACCGACAGCAGTCACGGAATGGTAAGGACGGAAGTCCTATGCAGCAAGTGTGACGCCCACCTCGGTCATATCTTTAACGAGGTCCTCAGCCGACCGGTCTGCGCTACTGTATGAATTCCGTCGCCCTTAAATTCAAGAAAAAGAATCAAAATAATGTTTGGTGGAAACGGCTTACAATCCATCCCTTAGACAGAAGATTCGGAATCAATCATCCTTCACGTTTTCTTACATTCAGCTTATCAGGATGGTAATCATCTAATTCCCATTTTAAAGGATCATTCATGATGTATTCCCTAATTTTTTCTAAGGATTTTTCGTTTCGTATAATGTGTTCATAGAATCTGGATTGCCAGTCAAAGGGTGCTTCGTTTATTATTGACCATTTCTTAACACCGATTTTGTATCCACGCACAATAGATGCCAACTTTTTGGATTGGGGGCCAAATTTATTCTTTATTTTTTGTAGAGACGCAAAATTTTGCGTCTCTACATTACCATCACCAATAATAATTCCATGTACATGATGGGACATTATAACGTATTCACCTAACTGAACGTGGAGAAAATGATTTGGAATTTCTTGCCAGTACTGAGATGCAACATTGACGATAATTTCATTTCACCGTCAACTACCTCACCAAAGAAGCATTTCTGGTTTTTTGTACAAATAGTGACAAAATAATATCCGACGGATGAATAGTCCCATTCTTTTAACCGGATCGACGCAGTACGATATTTGTTGTATAAACTCATTTATTACTAAACCAGGTTGCTATTTGTTTTTCCTCTCTTTTTTATTAAAAACGATTCTCAACACTCCGTCCTGAAAATTGGCTTTCTGGACGGAAAGCCTGGCTAAGAATCCCGGCAGAAAGAGGTTCCGACGCTGGTTTTCAATTTGAATTGTGAGCTCATCGCCGACTTGGGAGAGTTTAACCTCTTGCTTGGAGACGAAGGGTAGTTTCAAAAGGAGCTGATATGAACCTGATTCTTTTACGATCTCATAAGGTTTTCCATTGAAAAAAATTTGAGCAGGGTCTTTGTCGGAAAACAGGGTGAATGCAAACTCTTCGAGAGACTTTACCCCTAAGACTTCTTTAGAGAATAGAGGTGCCTCTAAGGTGGGGAGCGGGTTAAAAAGCTCTTCCAGTTCTTCTCTGTAGTCCTGTTGAGATTTTTTCCATTCTACAAAGTAAGGATGTTCAAGTTCCTTCGGCATGCTCCTGTTTACTATTACCGAATCCACGGGATAGCCGTACAAATGCAGGTAGGTGTAAGCTCTTTGAGTCTCTCTAATCACCATTTTCTCCAAATTGAGCACAAGACGGATCGAGCTGATTTCCGGGTCAGAAAATACCTTATGAATTGAATCCAGTTTCTGGAAAAGATCTTCTATGGAGTCATAGGTTTGGTCTTCGGGAAGAGGCATATCCGTTACAACCTTCATCGCCGGTCTTATGACCTTTACTACTTTTCTTTCGATGGGGAATATCTTTACTATCCACCAACGAGCTACGTCGGGAAGCGACAGTAATCTCAATGTCTCCCCTGTTGGAGCGCTGTCCACAATGATGACATCGTATTCTCCGCTCTGGAAGTGTTGATAAACCCAGAGGAAGCAGGAGACTTCCTCCATTCCGGGAAGTATGCTGAACTCCTCGGATAAAACGTCATCTACCTTCATCCAACTGAATAAAGAATGCATGTACTCGGTAAGCTTCCCCCAGTATTTCTCGAGGGAGTAATAAACGTCTATTTCCTGAGCGTAGAGGTTGGGCATTATTTTTTTTGGCTCTGGTCCAAGCTCTAAATCAAAAGAATCTCTCAAGCTGTGAGCGGCGTCTGTTGAGATAACTAATGTTTTATATCCTTTCTTTGCCGCTAAAATGCCAGTAGCCGCTGCTACCGTGGTTTTGCCGACTCCGCCTTTTCCGGTATAAAGAATTATTCTCTTCATCTACCAAGGTCTCCAAATCATAGTACTAGTAAGGAACATAAATTATTATTTTACCTTATCCCTTTGCTTGACATAAATTCTGGAAATTTTAATATTATTTGAACTCAAGCACTTTCGTAAATGATAACGGAGAAAGAAATGACTGCACACGATGACAACCAAACGGATTTTTTAGATGTAATATTTGCCGTTTTAGCCCTTCTACTCATAACAGGTACTATTCTTGTAGCAATAGGTGGAGTTTACTACAGTATTATAAACCCTTCCTTTTAAATGGCGGTTATCTTCGGGGAAGCCCTATTCCCTTCAATTATACGTATTGCTTTCTAATTCAAGAGGTATTTCCATAACTTATATATATGCGAATCCAATCCTAAGGTATCTGCATCAGATTATAGTTAAAAAAAGCTTGAATCCTTTTATTTAGATGAATATCTATATAATTATAAAACAAATTTTGATAAGGAGGCAACAGAAATGAGCAAGCCAGTTCTACTTAGTGATGATAATTTTGAGAATGAAGTGCTCAGTTCTCAGGTTCCCGTGCTTGTTGACTTTTGGGCCGAATGGTGCGGTCCCTGCAGAATGGTAAGCCCGATGCTTGAGGAATTGGCTGAAGACTACCGTGGGATAATAAAAATAGGAAAGCTGAATGTAGACGAAAACCCCGGAGCGACATCACTAAATCAGATAAGAAGTATTCCGACACTGATTATATTTAAAGATGGGGAGCCGGTAGACAAAATCATCGGCGCTGTTCCCAAAAGCCGTCTTGTAGAGGTAATCGAGGGTGTTCTAAGCAAGAACTAGATGGGTGAACATACTGGAAAATCCCCCTTTGCGTATTAAATTAGAATATTGAGGGATCAAAAATGAGACATAATCTAAATTATGTAAGAGGGCAGGAATGGAATCATGAAGGAGATTCCTCTGGACTCAGAGAAGAAAAAGAAAAAAGGGCTGAGGATTTACTCGATGCCTATTCACATGCTGTAGTCACGGTATCAGAAAAAGTGAGCCCTTCGGTGGTAAGTATAAAAACAACCCAAGAAGTAAAGGCTCGTACCCCTAGGGGTGTAGTTCCCTTTGATATGACTGGGAGCGGCTCTGGAGTTGTGATCACGCCAGATGGGTATATTCTCTCGAATAGCCATGTGGTTCATAACACAAAGGGCTTGGAAGTTTCTCTCTCGGACGGACGAACCTTGCCCGCCCAGGTTGTGGGAGAAGACCCTGATACAGATTTAGCCGTTATAAGAATACCCGCCTCCAATCTTCCCACAGCAGAGCTTGGAGATTCCGATAAACTGAAGGTCGGTCAGCTTGTAATTGCAATCGGCAATCCCTTTGGCTTTCAGGCCACAGTTACTGCCGGTGTTGTTAGTGCAACCGGTAGGGCGATGCGAGGTCAGACGGGAAGGTTAATCGAGAATATCATCCAAACCGACGCCGCTTTGAATCCCGGAAACTCCGGCGGCCCCCTTGTAGACAGCCGTGGAAGGGTTGTCGGCATCAACACAGCTATAATTCAATACGCGCAGGGAATCTGTTTTGCCATCCCTATCAACACCGCCCGATGGGTGATAGGGCTTCTTATAAGAGATGGAAGAATTCAAAGAGGCTATCTGGGAATTATGGGACAGAATAAACCCTTGAATAAATTCGAACTAAGAAGATACGGTCTAAACAATGAGTCCGGCGTGGAAGTGCGTCAGGTGGTAAAAGAAAGCCCTGCCGAGCGAGCCGGAATTCGAGTTGGGGATACCATAGTTTCTATTAATGAAAACACCTTGCAGAGCGTAGACGACATCCACAGGTATCTGGCTAAGGTGGAGGTAGGGACGAGCCTAAACATTACAGTTTTAAGAGAGGGAAAGAAGTTAGAGCTTAAAGCGCGGGCTGAGGCGGCTGAGTAAATGGGGTTCTGTGACTTCAAAATGTTCAGTAATCGAACCGCCAACAAATAACTCAATTAGGTACGAATATAATTGTAGAGACAGCATTAATGCTGGCCTACTCATTATCTTGAACCCATATTCTTTCCTAATTATGCCAATTGCTTATTAAGAAACCGTATGATTTTTCAGAATAGGTTCATAATAGCCGTTCGTGGTGAGTTCTGAGCTCGTCGAAGGGGGTAACCGTTTTCTTAAATTCTTCTAAAAATATAGTCTGACTAACGACAAGTAGCATAAGTATTTAGAAAAACTTGCTTGACAATTACAAAATAGGTGTATATACTCCTAAGTAATGGATCATAAAATAGACAGATTAGAATTACCCAAATGTATGGACTGTGCCTGTTTTAACTTACGAAAAGCTGCCCGCGCAGTCACTCAGCTTTACGATAAGGCATTACGACCGACAGGCCTTCGTACAACTCAATTTACTCTCTTGGTGGGAATTTCCATGCTGGGTGCTGTAAGGGTGACTCGTCTAGCTGAGATAGGGGTGATGGACCGGACAACATTAACTCGTAATCTCAAGCCGCTCGAAAGAAGGGGGCTAATACAGATTACTCCCGGGAATGATCATCGCACCCGTGTTGTAACAATAACAGATGAGGGCCAGAAGGCATTGGAGCAAGCACTTCCACTCTGGAAAAAAGTTCAAGCGGATGTTGTCAAAAGATTAAGTCAAGAACGATGGAATTCTATGAGAGCAGATTTAGGAGAGGTAGTATCGCTAGTAAGTAAGAGTTAAATTTTTTTAATTATAAATGTGTATATACACTAAAAAGGGGGGGTTGAAATGAAAGACAAAGAAAAATTTATAGATAAAGTTGTAATCATTACAGGAGCATCAAGCGGAATCGGTCGAGCCACTTCCCTGGCTTTTGCACGTGAGGGAGCGAGCACTGTCTTGGTTTCTCGTACAGCGGAGAAGCTTGAGAAAGTGGCAAATGAAATTCGTAAGCTTAATCCTAATGTATTGATTATTCCTACCGATGTTTCTTTACAGGACAGCATCCGTAACATGATAGAAAAGGTTATGGCAGAGTATGGGAGAGTTGATATTCTTGTTAATAATGCGGGAACTGCTCATGTAGGTCCGATTAGTCACGAAAAATTTGTTGAAGATACTAAGGAGATGATGGCGGTAGATTTCTACGGAACTGTGTACTGCACGAAGGCAGTCTTACCCATAATGCAAAGACACGGCCGGGGGCATATCGTAAATATGTCTTCCGTTGTGGGTAGAAAAGCCTTTCCCCATTTCGCAGGATACTCTGTTAGTATGCATGCTATCACTGCTTTTTCCGACGCCCTGAGGCAGGAACTGCATGGAAGTGGTATTTACGTATCCATAATCCACCCAGCATTAACTCAAACTGCAATGCTTAGCCACATTAGTCCAGCCGATATGCCTCCTCCATTTAGGAGAATGACACCAATAACGGCAGAATCCGTCGCTGAGGCTGTGCTAGACGCAGTACATAAAAAACACCTTAGAGTCATCTTGCCTTCTCAACCTAAAAGGTTACTCTTGGCCGATGCTATATCTCCACGGCTTGGAGATCGAATAGTAAGGCTGATGCCTAATAGGGTGTTCGCTTCTTTAATTGGGATTTATCGGGGAAAGATGTATGAGCATGATACATCTTATTGATTGGGTAAAGACATAAATTTTTTGGCTATAAAGGTGCATATACACTAAAAAAGGAGGTGATACAAATGAAGAGGTTAATTACTATCGCAACACTGAGTTTAGCTCTTAGCTTACCAGCTCTTTCCTTTGCTTCTGACTACATGGGCCTATACACAAAGCCAGTGGTTAGAATTGAGGTTAAGGACGAAATAAAGGGCGGAAACGTGGAGAAAGATTTTACGAGCTTCTACCTAAGCCCAAAGACAGCGAACACGCCCGCTACTCTAACAACTGGCCAGATGTCAGACGATGAGAATATCTCTGTCTTTGGTGTTCAGATTCCACTTGGCCCAAGAGCATAAGCTTAAATCTTCAGAAAGGTGGAGCCATCTCTATGGTGGCTCCCGTCTTATGTTTTTGAGAATTCTATTAGCTTAGAGGTAAATAAAAATGACCCCTTTTACAGTTAATCTAATCCCTGACTTAGAAGTTCCAGTGATTGGGACATAGAAGAAGCAACTAAAAAGAACTATCTGCCGATTACTTACTGGGGAATATATCTCGATGACGAACGAATATCCTATACGCCTAGCAAGGAGCTGGCTGAAAAAACCAAGTTTTGGATGGAGAAGTGGATAGGAGATAGACTTTGGAATAGGATATGAAAACCCGTCTACGCTTGATGAGATTGGAAAACGATTTGACTTAACTAGAGAGAGAATTAGACAGATAGAAAGAGGTGCTCTTCAGAAGCTTAATTAAAATTTTTTGAGCAAGAAGGATTAGAAAATGCCAAAACTCGAGGAACATCCAACCGTAAAGCGCTACAATGAAAGGCACAGGATAAGTGCTAAACCATCACCGATCCCAAAACTCGATGTCGAATGGCTACGCACGGTTTGTCTGGAAGCAGGCGCAGACGATGTCGGCTTCGTTGAGATTGACCGTCCTGAGATTGACAAAGATCGTGAGGATATAAAGAATGTGTTTCCGCACGGGAAAACGCTTGTTAGTATCGTCTGTCATATGAACCGAGAGCCAATACGTAGTCCAGCTCGATCGATCGCAAATACAGAATTTCACCAAGTAGGAGACTAGGTTAACGAGGTCTGTCACAGGATTGTTTCAGAATTGGAAAATCGGGGTATTCGAGCATTAAACCCGGCGATGGGGTTTCCCATGGAAATGGACAAATGGAGCACCGGCAAAATCTGGACTGTTTCACACAAGCTCGTTGCCGTTGCCGCTGGTCTAGGACAGATGGGAATACATCGCAATGTGATTCATCCGAAATTCGGGAGTTTTATCCTGCTTGGAACGATTCTCATTGAAGCTGAAGTTACTAACTACAACAAACCGATAGACTACAACCCGTGTGTCGAATGTAAGTTATGCGTAGCAGCCTGTCATACGGGAGCCATTGGAGCGGATGGTTATTTTAATTTTTCAGCGTGCTATACGCATAACTATCGGGAGTTCATGGGAGGATTCCAAGACTGGGTTGAGAAGATTGCCGAGAGCAGAGACGCAAAAGATTATCGGAGCAAAGTCACCGATTCCGAAACAGCATCAATGTGGCAGAGTCTATCTTACGGTGCCAACTACAAAGCGGCTTACTGTATGGCTGTGTGTCCTGCGGGCGAGGATGTCATCGGGCCGTTCCTTGATGACAGAAAGGATTTTTTAAGGGATGTCGTCAGACCTTTACAGGAGAAAAAAGAAACCATCTATGTCGTCCCCAATTCCGATGCCGAGGCACATGTAGCACGTCGCTTTCCTCATAAGGCTACAAAACGAGTTTCCAACGGGCTTCGTTCTTTCTCAATTAGAAGGTTTTTACAAGGACTACCGCTTGTGTTTCAAAGAGACCAATCGGAAGGACTCAACGCAACTTATCACTTCACTTTTACTGGTGAGGAAGCGTGCGAAGCGACAATTGTCATTCGGAACAAGACAATTCAAGTTCATGACGGACACGTTGAAACTGCTAACCTCCGCGTCACCGCCGACAGCCGCACCTGGCTTGGATTCCTGAGGAAGGAACGCAGTCTCCTTTGGGCATTACTCACGAGAAAAATCCGAATTAAAGGCTTACCCCGTCTTCTAAAAGCCTTTGGGAAGTGTTTTCCATCGTAATGATAGAGGTTGCAACTGCTACAATCAACCTCGCCTCAATGCATATAGCGGACTCCATGCCTTAGTTAGAAATCCTTTGGAATAAGAAGAATTGATTCACTCGAAGATAAAGAACTCATCGACTTGGACAGCGTTCTTAAACTAAGGAAGCTCTATGGAGAGAAGCTTTTCAAGAAAGGTCTCAAACTCCATTCTGGAAATAAAGTTGAATGTAGATTATATTGTTCTAACCTGCTTTATTGTGAACATATTGTCAAAAAACTAAAGGACCAAATCTTATGAGAGAAATTAAAAAAATAATATGGGCTACCGATGGTTCAAAGGAATCTGAGGAAGCTCTAAAATATGCCAAATTTTTTGCCCAAAGATTTAACTCTGAAATAATAGGTATCCATATAATTCCAATGAATCAAAGATTATTATATGATTACTATAGAGACCCTGAAAGTGAGCACTATAGGTGGGTTGAAAAAGCTGAAGAGGATTACAGTATGAAATTAGCCTCTATAGCAGATGAGTTGACTGCTGAAGGGATAAATTTCCGCGGAAGGGTTTTGAGAGGAGAACCGAACAAGTGGATTGTTGGATTTGCCCGTAGCGAGAAAGCCAACCTAATAGTAATGGGGAAACGAGGAATCGGGCTTATAGACAGGGTGCTTGTTGGAAGCACCACTCTTAGAGTTTTACGGGAATCTAGTGTACCTGTCCTCGCTGTTAAGAAGAGGGATAAAGAAGGTGTAGTAGACATTCGTAATATACTTGTTCCACTCGACATAGATGAAAAATTAGACTCTGCTCTTAACTATGCAATAGACCTTGCAGAGAAGATAAATGCCGGTATTTCGGTTGTGTACGTTCTCAGGTTAGATATCTACGACTATGGCGTTCCTACCAATATAATAGAAAGTTTAGAGAGGCTTTCTTCTAACGAACTTGAAAAGAGAATTGAGGAGATAAAGCTTAAGCATGGAACTCAGAAAAAAGAAGTTCCCGAACTAGAAATCAACGCAGAGATGATTCAGAGAATAAATCCATCGGTTGCTATAGCTGATTATGCCTCGGATAAAAACATAGACTTAATAGTAACTAACACTCACGGGAGAAAGGGAATTAGGAGGTTTATTTTGGGAAGTGTAGCAGAAAAGATAATTCAAGAATCTACCTGTGCTGTGTTAGTTCTGAAACCGTAACTAAGATTAGTATATTAATAATGCCTAAACTCATATTGGTGCCATTTTTTCGCTGTGAATAAAGAAGACAACAAGGAGCGAAAAACGAGGAAGTGCTATTGCCTTCTAAAGCAGTCAGGGTTTTTTACACTTCCTTAAGAGTGCTTATAGCTCCGTGGCCATCTTCTTAGCGTCACCAAAGAATATAAAATAAATCTACGACTTCAGCACCGAAAAGAGCTTGGTGATGCTGTCCTTGGCATCTCCAAAAAGCATCATACATCTCGGGTTATAGTACAACTCATTGTCAACACCTGCAAAGCCCGGACGCATACTGCGCTTGAGCACGATAATCATCTTAGCCCGCTCGACATCGAGAATCGGCATGCCGTAAAGCGGGCTGCTCTTATTGTACTTTGCTGCCGGGTTCGTCACGTCGTTGGCTCCAACTACCAGGGCCAGGTCTGCCTCGGGAAAGTATGGATTGATCTGGTCCATTTCGTATAACTGATCGTAAGGAACATCCGCCTCGGCAAGCAATACGTTCATGTGACCGGGCATACGACCGGCAACCGGATGGATCGCATATTTGACATCTACACCCTGCTTCTTCAGCGTCTTTGCCAGTTCACCAACCGCGTGCTGGGCTTGAGCGACTGCCATGCCGTAGCCTGGGATAATGATTACAGACCGGGCGCCATCGAGAAGGGCAGGCACTTCATCCGCCTGGATGGTTCTAATGCTTCCTTTTGTGTCATCCACCTTCCACTGATTATTGTCCTCCGTAACCTTGCCGAACGCACCGAAAAGAACATTCATCGCCGAGCGGTTCATCGCACGGCACATAAGGAGTGAAAGGAGGAAACCTGAAGTCCCGTCGAGCGAACCGGTGATAATCTGGATTTTGTTCATAAGAACAAAACCCATGGCCGCATCAGCAAGACCGGCGTAGGAATTAAGAAGGGACATGACAACCGGCATGTCCGCCGCTCCAATGGGGACAACCAGAAGAAACCCAAACACTAAAGCCAGAGCAACCATTGGATAGAATACCCAGCTTGCCATCGGGTTGTAGATCAAGTAGAAGAGGCATCCCAACATTACTACCAGCAAGGTGATATTAGAAACATTTTGCCCTTTGTACGTTATAGGAGCACCGGGCAGAAGCTCCTGAAGTTTCCCAGCCGCCATGAGACTTCCCGTAAACGTCAAGCCGCCGATGACTACCTCCAAGCCAATGGTCGTCATCAGCACTCTGCTGAACTGAATGCCGTGCTCTAAGTATTCGGAGCTGTGCCTGACGTATTCGGAAATTCCTATCAGCGTTACAGCCAAAGCTCCGAGAGAGTGTGACAAAGCAGTCCGCTGTGGAACTGCGGTCATTGGTATCCACAGACTTATGCTGGCACCAATAACGGACCCAATTATAAGTCCCACCGTGATCCAGGTAAAGCTGATGATCTCATGGTGGAAAAGAGTGCCGACAATAGCCAGGAACATTCCGAATTCAGCAAGGAACATACCCCTACGGGCATTCTTGGGAGAACTAAGCCCTTTTAACCCAAGAATGAACATAGCGGCGGAGAAGATATAAAGGATGCTCAAGGCATTTGCGGGGTCTAATCCCCTGCCATTAATATACTCTCTTATGTCTTTAAACCAGATAAGAACCACAACAAAGCAGACAAAAAGAATAGGCAAAACGAACCGGCTGAGATTGAACCCAATTTGTCCCTGACTCTGTCCATTCTCACCCGGAGAGATAGGGGCTGGGGAACCGCCTTTCTTAAACATCTTGAGCATTCGATCTGTAATGATAAAGCCGCCGACAACGTTAGTAGAGGAACACACCACAGCGATAAAACCGAAAATCGTGCTTAATGTGCCATGACCCGCTCCAGCGACCACCAGGGAACCGACTAGTGAAATCCCTGACATCGCGTTGGTAACAGACATAAGCGGGGTGTGCATCAAGGGGGGCACACGAGTGATCAAATGATAGCCGAGAAACCCGGCAAGTATGAATATATATAACCCAATTTCAAGCTCAGTAGTCATAGATTTAGCCTCCAATTTAAGAATACAAATTAGCCACAGAGCACACTGAGAAAGATTTTTCAAACAAAAATTCTGTGAAGTCTGTGTTCCCTGTGGCTAATCTAAGAGCTACAATAAATGCTTGCATCAGGAACCATTTCCTTTCTCATCTATCTTTGGAGAAAGCAAAGGCAAACCTAGAAGCTCGCGTACCTGCGAGTTGACTACCTCTCCCTCGTGGGTTAGGAGTGTCTCCCGAATAATCTCATCTTGCATGTTAAGATTGAGTTTACCGTCCTTTATCATGTTCTGCAGGAACGAAGTGAGGTTTCGAGCATACATCTGGCTGGCATGATATGGAATTGTGGAAGGGAGATTAATTGGGCCAATTATTGTAACGCCATTAATCTCCACTGTTTCACCTGCTCGGGTAAGCTCGCAGTTCCCACCCCCTTCGGCAGCCAGGTCAATTATGACAGATCCTGGGCGCATACTTTTGACCATATCTTCGGTAACTAGGATTGGAGCTTTTTTGCCCGGAACCGCCGCTGTGCTTATAACCGCATCAGATTCGGCTACCACGCGGCTCATGAGTTCCCGCTGCTTGCGGTAAAACTCCTCATCCATTGCCTTGGCGTAACCGCCAGAGGTCTCCGATCCTTTGGTTTCAAGCTCAAGTTCTACAAACTTGGCTCCAAGGCTTTGTACTTGCTCTTTTACCGCTGGCCGTACGTCGTAAGCCTGTACCGATGCGCCCAAACGGCGGGAGGTAGCGATAGCTTGAAGACCCGCCACGCCTGCCCCTATTACAAAAACCTTGGATGGGGTAATGGTCCCAGCGGCTGTAATCATGAGTGGGAACATCTTCTTTAGGTTACCGGCTGCCATGAGCGCTGCTTTATAGCCCGCTATTGTCGCCATTGAACTGAGGACATCCATAGATTGAGCACGGCTAATGCGCGGTAGCAGCTCCAAAGCAAAAGAAGTAACACCCTTTCCTGCAAGTGCCAGCGCAGCCTTGGGGGCTCCTAGGGGATTAAATTGCCCTAGTATTAATTGGCCGGAGCGAAATAACTCCAAATCGGTGTGGCCAGCATTAGGATTAGTACCCAAACCACGTACTTGGACGAGCGCATCGGCGGAGGAGAAAAGTTCACTTCGATTAGGTACAATACGTGCTCCCTGTTCCTTATATAAGTTATCGGGGAAACCAGCTTTTTCGCCCGCTCCCTGTTCTGCCAGGACTTCAAGCCCCATCTTAGCCAGTGTAGGCACTAATGCAGGCACTAGGGCAACCCGCTTCTCATTCGGATAGGTCTCTATAGGCACTCCGACAATCATATAAACCTCCTTGGCGTTTGAAACTTAATTGATCAAACAAAGTCCTTGCCATTATCACTGAGGCAAAGCTTTGTGGTGAAATCTTGTTACATGACATTATTTATTTCACGCAAGTTTATAGCACAACTGTTTTTCCAAGTCAATCTGATTTTATCAATGTATTACAATTCAGTACTTTAAAGGATTAACCAATGGCAATTATTGACAAACATCCTGGGATCAAGACAATATCTGGGACTAGATGGGCAAAATTTCACATAACTCCTCCGCCGAGAAGATTGTTCAGTCCGAGTTAGACACCACACCCGATAAAAAACACGTTGGGAATTGGGTTCTTGCGGCGACGATTCTGGGAAGCGGTATGGCCCTTATTGACAGCACTGCTATGAATGTAGTGCTTCCGGTGCTGCAGTTGGAGTTTAGCATTTCTATCACTACCGTTCAGTGGATTATCGAAGCCTATGCCCTTTTCCTCGCCTCCCTCATGCTTTTGGGCGGTTCTTTGGGCGACCACTTTGGTCGTAGGCGAATATTTGCCTCTGGCATTGTACTATTCACAGTGGCTTCTGTATTCTGTGGTATCGCAACAGATGCAACTCATCTTATTATCGCCAGGATTTTTCAGGGAATAGGAGGGGCGTTGCTTGTGCCGGCCAGTCTGGCGATTATCAATGTCTCGTTCAAAATAGAACATCGCGGACGGGCAATCGGCGCGTGGTCGGGCTTTACGGCTATAACAACGGCACTCGGCCCTGTCCTGGGAGGTTGGCTTGTTGATAATATATCTTGGCGTTCTGTCTTTTTTATAAATGTCCCTATAGCAATCATAGTGCTTTGCATACTGTTCTTCGGTGTCCCTGAGAGTCGTAATAAAGAGGGTAGCGGCAAGCTCGACTTGTGGGGCGCACTTTTGGTAACTACCGGTCTTGGAGGAATAGTATTTGGGCTTGTCGAATCGTCCGGCCGTGGCTTTAACCACCCCTTGGTGTTAGGATCACTGATATTTGGGTTCTTAGTGCTTATCGCTTTTATTATTTTTGAGGGCTACGTCTCAACGCCGATGATGCCTCTTAATTTGTTCCATTCAAGAAACTTTAGCGGCGCAAATATAGTCACTTTTCTTTTGTACGGAGCCTTTGGCGGATCGTTGTTTTTCATTCCCTTTAACCTCATTCAGGTGCAGGGTTATTCAGCTGCTTCTGCCGGCGCCGCTTTTCTACCCTCGATCCTGATTATCTCCCTATTTTCGCGCCAAGTTGGTGGCATGGTTGGCCGCTATGGTGCAAAGATTCCGTTAGTGGTTGGGCCGACCATAGTTGCCCTTGGATACCTGATGTTTGCAATACCGGGCATTGGTGGAAGCTACTGGTCAACTTTTTTCCCCGCGGTGGTGGCATTGGGCTTTGGTATGGCAATCACAATTGCACCGCTTACGACCACAGTAATGAATGCGGTGGAGGAGGACCACTCTGGCCTGGCTTCAGGTATTAACAATTCTACCGCGAGGATCGCAGGACTGCTCTCTATTGCAGTGCTGGGTATTATTATCTTGCACGCCTTCAATAGCAGTCTCGATAACCACCTTGCTAGCCTTCAACTACCTCCTGAAACTCGACAAATCATTGACGAACAGAGGATTAAATTGGCCGCTATAGAGTTACCCTACAATATCAGCAGTGAACTTAGGGACGGGCTTAAAAAGTCCATCGCGGAATCATTCGTTGCCAGCTTCCGCATTATCATGTTCATTACTAGCGGGCTTGCATTGGTAAGCGCTCTCATGGCTTGGCTAACAATCGAAGGCACGGGGACTCGACCGAAGTTAGTGGCAAAGGATTCCAAGATTACCCGACTCGATCAGGTCTAAGTAGCTAGCTCATTCGATGATTGGGACTAAGTAGAATCAGTTCTAAACGTGAACGTTATGAATATCTACAACCTTGTGAGTCTTATAGGGATATTCATTCTAATGAGGATTTCAGGAGCTGAGTCTTTAAATGCTTCAAGCAACATCTTTGTAGGCATCGAATCGGTTTTTACAATTAAGCCTTATCTAAATGAAATGACTCGTTCAGAGCTTTGCACGGTTTTAACCGCCTGTATGGCAACGGTTTCATCTAACGTGCTTGCTATTTATGTTTTTTCTCTTCAGAACCAGTTTCCCACTATTGCTGGTCACCTGGTTTCCGCATCAGTTCTTTCGGCCCCCGCGGCGCTCATAATGTCCAAAATCATCGTGCCGGAGAGGGAAGTACCAAAGACATTAGGACTAAATATAAGCCCCGATTATGATAGGGGAAATAACATGTTTGAAGCCATAATAAACGGAGCCGAGAGCGGGATTAAGCTCATTGGGGGTATTTCGGCTCTTGCGCCCGGCAAGAAAGGGATTATTGCGAAAGTAGGGCTTCGCGCCCCCATAGCGGCTACCCTTGCCTGCTTTATGACAGCCTGCGTTGCAGGAACTTTTTTTACAACAAATGGTTCTATTTTGCTTGGCGGTTAAAGAATTATTGGCCACAGAGGACACAGAGTTCACAGAGCGTTTATTTAAAAAATATTTCTCTGTGCTAAAAAAATTTGCTTAGGGTTTATTTAATGGAGTTAACTGAATGGATTCCAAAAGAGTTGGTCTTCTGTTTTCAATAATACTACTTTTTGCTTGCATACTTAACATGATAGTAACATGTCAAATACTGCCCGACAGAATAGCCGTTCAATTTGACCTAGATAACAATCCGACTAGTTGGCAGCACAAGTCCGGTTTTATCAAATTGTATCTAGGTATTCTGTTAGGACTTAATACTCTCCTTCTTGGAATACTCCCCAACTTTCTATCCAAAATCCCGATTCACTCATAAACGTTCCCTGGAGGAAATACTGGTTTTCAAACCCCCAAAGAAGGTTAAAAGCCCTTGATAGAATGCAGACTGTCCTGGCCTTCACGGGAGTTTTTGTAAACTTTGTGTATTTATTTGTATTTCATATCATATATCAGGAAAACACTGAGAGTCCATTCCTCCACGTTCCCGTTGATATTGGCGTATATTTCATCCTGTTGCTATCCGTTGTTCTTGTGGCAGGAAAATTTTTGTACATGAAGCCGCCTAAGGCGGATATCTAAGCTTAGAAAAGCGAGATTCAATCTAAAGAAGTGTAAGTTGAACTTATCAGTGCAAGTGTAATGGAAACTTACTTAAAATTAATTTACCGAACTAGTAACTGGCTAAGTAAACAGGGTAGCCAACGAGTCTTGCTCGTTGCCGCCTAACCGTTCGGCTGAGCTCACAACGAGGCCCACCAGCAAGACTGGTGGTCTACCCTTTAATCTTTTTTCTTGAGAAATTATGTTGAACTCGCGTTGATAAAAGTCAAAGCTACCGCTGCTCAAGCGTCATAAGCATGCCGTATTTTGGTCTAAGCGTGATAAGCGGCTTGAGTTCAACCCTATGCCCAGGTACAAGTCCTGCCTTCCATTTCCGGGCAAGGGTGGATAAAACAAGAATCCCCTCCATCCAGGCAAATGATTCGCCGATACATCGCCTCGGTCCGCCTCCGAAAGGAAAGTAGGCAAATTGAGGACGGGAAGCCTGTTGCTCAGGAGTCCATCGCTCAGGGTCAAACCGCAATGGGTCGGGATAGTAGCGTGCGTCCCGATGCGTAACGTACTGGCTCATGAAAACGAAACTCCCTGCAGGCACAACGTATCCACCTGCTTCGTAATCGTCAATCGCACGACGTGCCACTGCCCATACGGGAGGGTAAAGACGCATAGACTCTGCAAAGACCATTCGAGTGTAAGAAAGGCGATCCAGATCTTCCACCGTTGGCAGCCGATTTCCTAAAATTGTATCGAGCTCTTCGTGAAGCCTGTTCTCTGCTTCAGGATGTTGAGAAAGCAGGTACCAGGTCCATGTCAGAGCATTTGCAGTTGTCTCGTGCCCTGCCAGGAAAAGAGTCATTGCCTCATCGCGCACCTGTAAATCCGTCATACCCCTACCGTCTTCCTCTTCGTCCTGAGCCATTAGCAACATCGAAAGAAGGTCACCCCTGTCTTCTCCCTTAGCTCTTCTTTCCTCTATCATCCCGTAGATGATAGCATCCAGTCTCTCCCGTGCTTTCTCAAACCTGCGTGTGCTGGGAAGCGGGAGCTTATCGAGAATTTCAGAGAATGGAAGAACCGTCCGTGGGAACATCTCTATGATTACAGTTATGGTCTTGCCGATATCTTCTGCTTCCGATTCGACATCCGCATCAAACAGGGTCTTGGCTACAATTGCCATAGTTAAGCGCATCATTTCATTATTCATGTCCACCGTTGTCCCTTCCTGCCATCGCTCTCCCATAAGCGAAGCATAATCCACCATCGCTTTTCCATAGCTGGCAATTCTCTTGTGATGAAATGCAGATTGGATAATCCGGCGCTGGCGCAGATGAACATCCCGCTCGCTGGTGAGAAGCCCTTCACCAAGCACAAGCTTAGCCCTCTCCAATGCCCTGCTTCTCAAAAAATTCCGATGGTGTGTTACAAGCACGTCTTTTATTAAATCCGAGTGATTTAATAAGAAAGCTTCACGCGGACCAAGTTTGAAATAAGAAATATCCCCGTAGTCACGGGCAGATTTGGTCAAAAATCCGAGAATGTCCCGATAAAAATCAATGAGCGAGCCAACAAATGGCTTCCCTTTGGGACCTGGAGGATGTAAAAGAGTGGGCATGATACAATACATTATCTCCTAAGCTAATTTCCTTTCAGTTATTCTAACCGAACTACAACTAACTTGTGTACTCCAGACTCTGCTCCCCATATCTCGCCTTTCCTCCCCAGAATCTGACGTACATTGGCCGAGGAGCTGGGTAGCGTGAGGGTTTGAAAGGATTCCTTTTTCGGGTCAAACCGCACTAGTGCGTTAGCGCCAAAATCGCTCAACCATACCGTGTCGTGTTCGTCTACATATACGGCGTAAGGACGGGGACTCTCTCCAGGAAGACGCCACTGCTGCCACTTATTTGCTGATGGATCATACACGCTGACCTGCCCGGAGTTCCACTCGCTTACCCAAATTTTACCCTTAGAGTCAGACCACACCCGCCGTGCGCCTTGATTTGGCGTAGGCGGCTCGATTACCGTAGCCTTGCCGTCTTTCAGATTTATGTGAGCTATGTAGCTTCCTGCAAGCGAGGCAAAGTATACATCTCCCTTCGGGGTAGTTGTGATGCCATAAGGACCCCGACCATGTGGGACGTTAAACACCTTTACCTTGCCCTTAGCCGGGTCCAGTCGGCCATAAATGCCACTCTGACCCGTGAACCAAAGCACTCCATTCCGGTCGAATGTAGCAGTATTGAGATTAGCGTATCCAGTATCCGACGGTAGAGGGAATTGTTTTACCTCTTCCGTCTTAGGGTCTACCCGGACAATTGAGTTTAATCCACCGTCAGTAATCCAGGGTGCACCATCCGGTCCCACAATGACACCGTGAGGTGCGGATCCTTTACCAAGCTGAATGTGCTTGGTTTTCCCAGTCTTTGGATCCAATCTTCCCAGTTCACCCGTACACTGAGCGGTGTACCAGACAGAGCCATCTGGCGCAGGCGCAACGTCGTGAGGGCATGATCCTCCCGGTACCGGATATTCCTGAATTGTTGGCTTGGATTGTTGTGCAATACTGAGTCCACCCAAAATAGTGAACAGGAACAAAACGGATAACAGTAACCTTTTCATAATTCTTAACTCCTTTTCGTAACAACAACTCTTCATAGTATCTTTTTCATAAAAGTTTAAAGGATAACGAATATAAGTTTACAAAATATAGGGAACTGATTGCATGAATTGTAAAATTTACCGATTGAGGATCGTAAATTTATCCTATCAGAAATTGGGAAAGTTTTTTGTTTAATATTTTATTAAGAATTACTTATCCGCTGATAGATTGTCCGCCAACCATTTTGCTTCTTTTCGTACCCTCTGTGATGGATCATTCTCTACTCGGTTTTGCAGCATCGGCAATGTTTGCGGATCATCACGGAAATTCTGGGCCAGAGCGGAGACGGCAGCTCCGCGAACATAATCATCAGAGTCGTTGACGGCATGGTCTTGCAGTATCGGCAAGGTTTGTGGATCATTGCGCCAACCCTTTACAAGTGCAAACTGTGCTAGAATGCGATAAGCATTATCACTGTGAGTGGCATACTTGAAGATTGCCTGGTGAATCTCGTGGAGGCCTTTACCAACTGAACCGATGAATTTGCCAACTAACGTAGCCCAATGCCACCTCACATCAAATACTTTAAGTTCCCTGAGCCACTCTACCAGTACGCGTCGATGGGGACAATTATGACCGATCGTTTCTACAAATGTTACGACTTGCTTCTCTAGAAATTGCTCTTTAGAAACTTCATAATGCTCTAGTCTTATATCTGTCCTGTAATATTCTAATAATGAACAAACGACTTTCAACAACCGTCTCGCAGCTTCCGCTAACGTGCTGAGATTTCTAACCTCACTCAAGCATTGCACCGCTAACTCGATATTCCAAGGCGGTCGTGTGTCATTATATGAGGACAGAGGTTGTCGTACTTCATTTATAAGACAATTAATAATCTCTCCAGCAAACTTCTCGTCAATCATGCTGCATATCAGACGAAGAACCTCGTGCCAACTCTGATCTTCCCAGTGTGTGCACTATACGTCTTGCTTCAATTGCTCAAGTGTCATATCACGTGTCTTTTCAAACCTGTGGACAAACGCCATAGCGCAGAAGTATTCCAGGAACGCGCGATGAACAAAACCATACAGGTTAGCACCATAGAGGGACAAGACGAAGTTGCGTTCGCGGAACTGTTCTATCATCACCCGTGCAATTTTTGTGGCATTGGTAGGCGACTGGCTGTAACGTTCCTTCAGGTAACCTTCAAACTCCGCCTGAAGGTGTTCGTGGTAAATGTAGTTACCTGCCAACCCGCCCAAACCGCCCTGCATGTTGAACGCCAGTCGGCGCAGTAGTTCTTTTTTATCCTCTTCACCGATAAAATTGGCGTTTACGCGTTGGTCTTTCAGGCGCTTGTTTACGTCCCAGTGCTGAATTAACACACTCACTGCGTGGTCATAAAGTTTCCATCGTTCACGGGGAAGTTCTTGATGCTTGCCGATGATAGCCACAATTGTCAGCAACATCGGGTTGCCCGATAGTTGGCGGATAGACACCGAATCCTTGAATGAACGCATGATGCGCTTGCGTCGCTCCTTAGCCTCGTCAGGGCGGTCGCTCAGCGCCAACACATACCAACGCTCCACAAACGTCGCCACCTGCTTCTCAGCTAGATCTTGCAGAGTGAAGTGTGCGAAACCTGCGTCCGTCAAAATCTTCCGTCGATACCCGATGACCCGGCTGGTGACAACGATGCGCGCCTTCGGATAATCGGACATAAAGCCTACTATCTGGCGCGTGCAGATTTGAAACGATCGCCACCGTGTTTCTCAGCTAGTTCATCGCGGAGTTTTCTGATTTGTGTTTTGTCATCGTCAATAAAGTCAGGCGGCCAGGGCGCTTTACCATCAAGCAGAAAGTCAAGCACTGTTTGCCGTGTTTGACTGCTTGGCGATATTCCATTGCAGTGATAGAGAGTTTTTTGCGATTTTTCTTCTTTGGGATCCAGCCATAACGCCAGGCAAAAATACCGACATACAAATCGCACGTTGCAACATCTTCAAGGCACTTGTCAACGGGATGCTTGTCTTCGGCAACGTAATATTCCATAGCCACGTCTTCATGCCCCATTCGACGCAGCACCAGCGATGCTTTACTGCGAAATTCTTGCAAATCGAGATAAGTTGATGAAACGTAAACTTTTGCCATAGCTTAATCAATAAGCAAGTTTCCTAAGTAAGCTAGAACCTTGCGTTAGGGTTACTATCATAACTCACTTTAATAAAAAACTTTCACTTTGCCAAAACGCTTTATATTTTAATAAGGTTCTTCGAAAAGATAAATTGGCTTCATCTTTATCCCAAATTGGTAGACTCTAACCAATCTAAGGTAGATTATATAACAATTTTCGCATCATATCGTTCGAGTGAAAGATTGGTCTAGGGACTGAAGCAAATGGATGACATTCAAACCCTTCGCCGTATTTTAAAGGAAAATCACACTATTGCTGTAGTTGGGCTTTCGGCAAATTTGTATCGTCCGAGCTATTTTGCTTTAGGAGACGAGACGTCGCGTCATTGCAACTTTGGTTGAAGAATGAGTCCATTTCGCTCATTCCATGAAAGAAAGTCATTTAAGCTGTATCCTCTTGGCCTATGGGTACTCATAGCTTTCTCTCTATATCGGTTTTATAGAGTAGATTATGATAATCTTAATATCAAGACAAAACATCGGATCCTCTCTATTCCCTGAACCCCCTTCCCTACTTTTTCACGCCGAGTTCCAGGAGTTGCAGAGTTGCAAATTGGCGAAGACCCGATTCATTTGTCAATTCGAGAACTTTTTAAAGTCGGCTGCGGCTTTGTCTTTTTCGCCTTTGTCACGGCAGGCGAGCCCGCGATTTTTATAGGCTACTGCATAGGTAGGCTTAAGCTTAATTGCTTGATTATATTCAGTAATGGCACGTTCAAGGTTTCCCTTGTTGTAATAGATAACTCCTCGGTTGTTGTAGGCTTTGGCATAGTCGGGCTTGAATTCAATGGCTTTGTTATAGTCAATGATTGCACTTTTATAATCACCTTTATAGTGGTAAGCAAGGCCACGATTATAGTAGGCATCAGCCAAATTTGGGGCGAGTTCGAGAGCCCAGTAATAATCTTCTATGGCACGGTCTTGATCCCCCATATGGTGGTAAGTAAGCCCACGGTTGACATAGGTTATGGCCTAGTAGGGTTTTAGTTTGATTGCATGATTAAAGTCGGCAATCGCGAGGTCATATTCTCCTATATGAGAGTATGTAATTCCCCGGACGATGTAAGCATCAACGTAGTCGGGTTTAAGCTTGATTGCGTGATTGAAGTCTGCAATAGCCTGTTTATATTGACTTTTATTGTCATATGATAAGCCACGGTAAG
>JACPIY010000079.1 GCA_016187835.1 Deltaproteobacteria bacterium
GGAGGTAATAGAAATGGCGACTAACATCGCTCAGAAGATATATGCAGAGATCATAGAGAAACTGCCGCCTGAGGAACGGCTTCGCCTAGTGGCCTGGATTCTCGACGACCTAACCGAGGATGATCACAGCGGCTGGCGAATGCTCTCAGCAGAGCGAGAGCGTGCAGTTTGGGATAATCCCATTGATGCCGAGGACTGGGACAACTGGCAACCACCGAAAGGTGGGAAGAGGCGAGCGAAAGAACAAAGAGGCAGATGAGAAAGCGAACGCATGGGTTTCAACGAGGTGATGTGGTGGTTGTTCCTGTCGTATTTGCAGCGCCGGCTGGCAGCAAAATCCGCCCTGCTTTGGTCATCAGCAGCAATGCTTATCATAGAGCACAGCTTGTGAATGTTCTTATTATTGCCATTAGCGGTAATGTGGCAGGCCATCAGACGGCTACTGATTACACTCTGAAGGACTGGCAAGCGAGTGGTTTGCAACGTCCCAGCGTGGTAACCTCGTTCATCACGACGGTTGCACCTTCCGATATACGCCATACTATCGGACGGCTTTCAACCAATGACCTGAGGGAAGTTGATAAAAGACTACGATTATCATTGGACTTGTCCTAAGCATAGCTCAGGCCGAGCTGGGGGAGATATGAAAATAAGTAAGGGTTCTATATCGAAGGCACGCTCTTATAAAGAAGTTGGTGAGTTTTGGGGTTCAACGACCTCTCCGAATATTGGCACCAGACTCGACCCATTAAATTTGAAGTGTCTATTCAATCCGAGATAGCCTAATATCCACTGGCAAGTTCCTTATCAGAAAAGATTCGCTCCATAGCCAAGCAAAGAGGTATATCGCCGGAGACTCTTTTAAATCTATGGGTGCAGGAGAAGGTACAGAAATAGAAAAATTAATTGGCTTAGGGCACAGATTAGAGAGTTATGAAAATTAGTTACACAGGTTCAGCTAAGGGTTGTATAAAGAGAATAGAGGAATATATAGAGGCAGGGGTGAATCATTTCCTGATCCACAACTTCAGCGCTGACAGGGAATGGAGCTATAAGGTTTTGACTGAGGAAGTGATTCCGTATTTTAGGTGAGTTGGGTTTAATTAGGAAAGAAGTCCTTGTTGAAATTGTTGAGATGTTACTTATATTGTCTGCTCACAAAAGATTCTTGTGATACTAATAAGCAACAGTATTTAGATACCAAAGGCGCTTAGAATTAAAGTTTGGATAAACGAAGTAGTTCGGATTATTTTCTACTTAGCAGAGATAAGCAAACTAATATTCGGTTACTGCATTTTAGGCAGAAAATTAGTAACGACTTATTTACAAAATATAAGATTCTAAAGCAGAGAGGAGACTTCTATGTTTACACGAGATATAGGTCAAAATTTTTCTAGGAAGTTAGTCAATCAAATTAGAGCAGAAGGGGTTGAAGTAGAAGTAATGGAACAGCGTTTATCGAGACCTATCCGTATTAAAATTGCAGATGTTTTGTTGTATGTAAAATATGCTAATCTAAACAAGGCTGGCAATTGGTATTTTGGTTTCTATCCAAAGGACTTAGCTGACGATACCTTCTGTCATTACGCTATTTTGCTTTGCGGTGAAAATGATGTTGTTAGAACTTATCTTATACCTTTTAAAGAGTTTTCAAGTTTTGTTCGTACCGGGACTCTTGTTGAAAGTAGCAAACGGTCAGAACAATATCAATCACACATATTTCCTGATAGAAAATATGTGATGAAGATGATTGGGAATCCTCATTCCGAACTGCCAATGGCAGCTTTTCAATTACATCACGGAAGTATAGATTCACATTTTGTAGAGGTATTACTCAACAAGGTCATTAGCCGCTAGCTTCGCACAACATGTGATAAGGGTACGAAGTCGAGCAGTCTATTACTTAAGCTGCTGGCAAGCGGCTTTTGTTTTTATTCTCAGATTTGATTGACTTTAAACTTTTACTAAACTTCGGTAGATTTTAGATTCAGATGAAAAAAAAGAAAGATTTATTAAAAAGTTTCATCGTGGGTGTTAATTATCCCAATGTAAGCGGTTTTGAGGTGTTGGAGCTACTTGATGCCAGAAGCACCATCGCTGAGTTTGAGAGTAAACTGACCGAGGAGGAAAAGGCGGAGCTCGAGAAGGCCGATAGTTTATTCCTGTCTAACTTGGATAAGTTTTATAAAAGTGTTGCCCAGGTAGCCGACCTTCATGAGATGCGCAAACGTGTCGGAATCCCTCCCTCTCATTGGTGGTGGTATATTGAGAAACTTGTAAAAGCAAAAAAGGCAACTGTCGGTAAATAGGGTGAGATTACGCCTCATCCACCTTTTATATTGCTCCGTGTCTAGTTGATTGTTCTAAGAAGGAGTGGCCTACTTACTCCTCAACTCAAACACCCCTTCCCAATCTTCGGGAGGAGGGGAATCTTGATACTCCTCACAACGCCTGATATATTCCTGAGAGGGTCTGTCTTTAGGGTTTAACTCCAGCGTTTTCTCAAAACACTCTCTGGCTTCATTCCACTTGCGTTTTCTGTAGAGATCAATTCCCAGCTGGAATTTCTCAAGAACCGTTTTCCTCTTATCATCTAACTCATCTTTTTGTGTGATGAGTTCATAAACCCTTACGGGCTGATTCTTACCCACAACACGAATAATGTCTAATTCCCTCCCAACTATTTCTTCTTTTGCAAGCTCGTAAGTGTTCTCGGAAATAAGTATTTGTGTACCATAAATCTTATTTGCACCTTCGAGCCTGCTCGCAAGGTTTACCTCATCCCCAATTACCGTGTATTCAAAACGGGAAGATGAACCTATATTCCCAACCACCATCTCACCTGTGTTAATACCAAAGCGAAAACTTCTTGCAGGTATTCCTTGTGCTATCCATCTTTCTTGTAAACTCTTTAAAAAATCCCGACATTTGAGCGCCGCAAAGCATGCAAGCACCGCGTGGTTTTCCTGCGGAACGGGTGCTCCCCAGAAAGCAACAATTGCGTCTCCCTGAAACTGATTGATCGTTCCGTTGAACTCTAGGATTGCTGAACTCATGCCTTCGAAATACTCGTTCAGATGTTTTACGATTTCTTCCGGCGGTAGGGTTTCAGACAAGCTGGTAAATCCACCGATATCAGAGAACATTACCGTAAGCTCTTTCTTTAATCCTCCCAGTCGCACCATATCAGGGTTTTTAATGATTTCTGAAGCTACCGCCTTTGAAACATAACGCTCAAAAGTACTTTTGATAAACTCCCTTTCTTTCAGACCCTCGGCCATCTCATTGAAGGCACCGCCAAGCTGTTCGAGTTCATCACCAGTTCGAATGTCAACCTTTGTATCAAGCTCACCTTCTCCGATTTTTCTCGCGGCCGAGGCAAGAGCCCGGACTGGCTTTGTGACTCCACCTGCTAAAAGGAAGCTGAGCGCTATAGCTATAAGCAGAATGAGTCCACCTATCAAAAGCAGCGTGATTCGTAATTTCCTCAAGAAGCTAAGCTCCTCGGTTAGGGATTTTAAAACTATAAATCCACTTTCTTCTATCGGCTCACCGGGAAGAATCGAAGACCTCATAGCCATAAACCTCTCTCCGCCAATTGATACTTGACTAACAGAATCCTCGCTTTCCTTTTCTATTACGTTTGAACTAATGAGCTTTGATATTTCGTCCTCTTTTTCGGGTGGCAGAGTAGAAGCATTAATAATTTCTTTTGAATATAGAACTATATCCACGGACGAAATCTCTTTTATGCTCTCAAGGGTTTTTCTATCAATACGGCGACCCCATAGAACTACACCGTGAATCTCCTCTCCAAACACAACCGGTTTTCCCACTATCTGGTATATTGCACCACGGTCTTCTGGAGGAAAAATCTTTATACCTATTTGGCTGCCAAGGCGGGAGTTCAATATGCCTACGGCTTCACCTTCTTCGAAAACTCTTCCGAAAATTGGAAGGTTGCTCAAGCTCTTGCCGAATTCCTCCGGGTCCGCCTTTGTAAAGAGAAGTTCTCCCTCGGCGTTTGTCACAAGAAAGACATCGCTCCTCTGGTAGATAGAGATAAATGGAAGAAGGGAGTTGAGCCTGAGGTTGGCGTCCTTTAAAATTTCGTTTTGATCTGTAGGCAAGCCAAACCCGAAGTCCTCGGTTCCGACAGATGCCGTCGAGAGTATCGTGCGAAATTGAGGATTGCTCATTGTAAGTGAGCTAATCTCATCCAATGCAAACTGAGTTCTAAGTTCCTGAAGCTGTCTGAAAGCATAGATAGCGCTTTCAAACCTTGTTTTTATATTTTGCTTTATCGGATTTTTAGTCGCTTCCTGAAAGACAAGCAGAACTGTTGCGATTGAAAGGAAAACAACCACTCCAAGAACGATAAATATTTTACTTCGGAAGCTAAGGGGTATTTTGGAAAACATATTAATATTTAGCCACAGATTAACACGAATTTACACCGATAAATGATGCATGATGCACGATTCACGATACATGATGGATCTTTTATCCTGCATCTTGTATCTTGCATCCTATTTATTTCCATTCGTGCTTATCTGTGTCAATTTGTGGCTAATTCTTCAAAATATTTAAGATTCCCAGTCGTCCCCTCCCGGATAGTCGGAGCCGTCTTTTCGCTTGTGAGGTGGTATCTTTTCTATTTCTTTGAGTTCAAAGTTTGCTACTGTTTCCTGCCCTGGAAGAACTTCAATTTCAGAGTTAACCCTCTGAGTTTTGGGTTTCCAAGCGTTTATAGTATATCTTCCAGGAGGAACATCGGTTATAACAAACTTCCCATCTTTTCCCACCTCCGCAAAGGCTTTATTCTCTAGGATAAGAACGAAAGAAATCATCTGCGGGTGAATATTACAGAAAACCGGCACAAGACCCGGCTTATCGAACGTAACGTCCTTTGGCGGGTCGGTGGACTTGTATTGACCGAGGTCAAAGGACTTAATAGGTGAAACGGAAAAGACATTGTGATATATATTGTCATAGTTCGGGAAGCTGACAGTTTGCCCGGCGACTACTGGAAGGAGCATAGGATGAAAGGTTTTATCTTCTTGAATTAGATTGGGAATCTCCTTCGGAGGCTCCGTTACAAGTCCCGTAAGATAAACAAGTACGCCACTCGTGTCATCTTTCTCTTTAAGTCCTCCCATAAGCTTCTTTTCAAGAACTTTTACCGTTCCGGTGATACTGCCTTTGGTAGACTGGGAATATCCAACTGTAGAGAAAACAAAAGCCAAAATAAAGAAGACTAAAATATGAATCCCTGTCTTCATAAAGAACCTCCTCCTAAGTAACGAACTCATCGCTGTAGAGACGCATTGCAATGCGTCTCTACAGTAGTGGCAATCTCCAATAGTCACTCAGGGCAGACACGGGGGTCTGCCCCTACAATTGTAATACAATGATACAATCTTGTTTGTATAAAATACCCTTTCACTCTAAAAACTCACCGTAAATTGCGTCCTGAACCTGTTGGTATCAATATCAATAAGCTCATTCCTAATAAAAGAGTAATCAAACTGAAGCTTCATGTTATGATTTTTCGTGAAATAAAAACTCAGCCCAGGCGTAACCTCCCAGATTTTGTCATCACCTGAGTCGTTATCCAGGCCTATAAGAACAAATCTTCCCGCAACCTCGACAAACTTGGGAATGAGAAACACGCCGGACTGAACCCTTATTCCCTGAGCGAGAACACTATCTATCCCAGTTTCCTCTGGATTTATGTTTCTGAGGTCATACTCCGCCTCAAATGAAAAGATCAGGTATTTAATCGTAAGGTCGGCAGAGAACTGAAAAATATCGCTTTCGGCTGAACCTAAAGCAGTAACCCTGTCGTTAATGAAAGCATTGTCGGGGCTTTTTTCAGCAGGCTTAAACCCTGGAAGATATGCCATAGCGGCGCTAAGAGCTATAAGCGGAATTTGAGGATTTCCGAATGTCCCCTGAGAATAGGTATAATCGCCAGAAACAGGGAAAGGATTAATTGAAGAATACCTAGGCTCCCCGGTCGGTGTGAACATAACTCTTCCTACGTATAGCAGATTTGAGTTTTCACTAAGGGAATCCCTTCCATTGCCGTTAAATACACCCAAGCTGTATGTGAAGAATCTACTTAAGACACCTCCAATAGAAGCGCCTACATCGCGACCTAATCTAAATTCTTGGTTCAGGATAGAGGTATCCACAAATTGGAGGTTAAAGGGATCGGTTAGTTCCTCTCTGTTGAAGGGAACCCTGTACTGACCGAATCTAGGAACTGCCTGAATGAATCTTGCCAGGTCAATAGAATAGTCTAAAAGCTCCACATCACCGCTCGCTTCAAGTATGAGCAAATACTTAAGCCAGGGACGGAAAGCATTTCCCCTAAAGGTTATCCATAGCCTCGGTATGTCAAAACCGGTATCGGTATCACCTTCTCGGTCATCCACAGAGAATCGGAATTGGGAACGGAAGTCGGTTTTAAGTGAAAATAATCCGTCTTGCGTACTAAAGAAAAACCCATTACTGTAGCCGACTTCAATATTTCTCCACCACTCGGTAACGAAAGTTGTGGCCGAAGACTCTTCCTCTTTCTCCGGCAGTTTACTTGGTTCCTCGTATTCCTTCAGACCTTTATTCTTAGCTTCAAGGTCTTCAATACGTTTTTTTAACTCCTGAATCTGCTTTTCATTCTCTTCTTGAATTCGCTGTATCTCGGATTTAAGCCTTCCAATTTCTGCGCTCGTTTCATCCTCGGTCGGCGTTTGTCCATAGGTTTCTGCAGGAATGGAAACAAATAAAGAAAAGAATAAAATCCAGATCAATATTTGTAGGGGCGAACCTTGTATTCGCCCTGTGAGATAGCTTCCGACATCTAACAGGGTTCGCCCAGTATTTTGGCAATCATGTAGTGTAAGGTGCTGTATTACCCGAACCTGCCTTATCTGGTGCGCAGTTTGCCCCAGATGGCAATAAAGAGCTTGGTTCGGGAGGTAATAAACAGTACGCACCAGATGGAAATAAAAAGACTTGTTCCCACAAGAGGAATTGGAAAATTTTAGCATTGGTGGCGACTTGATGTTTAACAATAAAACCTCATGACTAAATCCCGGAGATAGATGAAAAGAATTGTAATACCATTTTAACAAACTATTAAGTTTCAATCACAAATCTTATTGTATACAATCTTATACAGCAAAGTAAATGGTATTATTTGATTCCATATTATTCGGTGCGCAGCATGCACCGAAGGTTAATAATATGAATCATATGGAAATAGATGGTATTTAAAGGAGAAAAATCATGAACGTTCCAGAGGGTCTTAGCCTTGCACTAAACTTCGGGCTTCTAGATGCAATATTTACGAGACGATCAAGAAGGTTTGGTTTGGGAATGGAGATGAAAGAAGGGACATTAAAACACAAGTCCAGGTTTGAACCAATACCACTTACGGAGCTGGAAGAGGCTTTTCTAATCTGGGCAGGAACAGGAATGACTGGACTTTCGCTCGGCGACCTTCCCAGAACTGGAATCTCCTGGCTTTTTCAGTGGACTGGGCGCTCCTGGCCCTGTTCATGCAACTCACATTCAACTGAACTCTTCTACACAAATGACAATGGCGTGTATATGGTAAAGCTTTTTAACCTCATGCCGGAGCAAGGGGAGACATCAATTTTCCCCGGTAAAACGGAAGAGGAAAAATTGGATAAGGTTTTACAGCTTTTTAGAAAGAGCTTAATAAAGCTTCAAGATGGAAGGGCAGATTTGCCAAAAGGCGAGCCGGGGCTTTTTGATTTTAATGCCTGGAATGCGAATAAGCCGGGAACAACGTTTTTCATTCCTGTAACTAACACGACGGTTGAATACATGGTCCTTCTTTTTATCTACTTTGGCTCAAGATACGGATTCAACATAATTGACGAGCTAAACGGCGGAAGGTCATGCGGCCTGGATAAATGGATCAAGAAAGGTTATATAAAAAATGATGTCAGAATGTCTCTTTTTGACCTAGAGCTTCGAGTTCTTACTACACTGAATGTTGAACAGGCTTTTATATGTCAGAATATGAACCTCGCGCTTCAGGCCCTAGGGCTTGGCGGTTGGGCTTTTACAGGATTTCTCCCCCACTATGCTCTGGGAGTAAACCCATCTTACAAGGGACTCGGATTCAGGTTCATAACGCCTGATAAGAGTTTAAGAAGCATGCTGAGTCCGGTTCCCGTGGGACGTGATGGTGCGTTTGAAGCTCTCTGTCCGCCCTACGTCAAGGATATGGGCGAAGCAGTGGATAAGTTCCTAAAAATGAGGGGGGATTTCTGGAAAGAGGGAAACCCATATCCCTATCAGAACCCTCAGGGGATACTCGATGATGAATACCACCCGTCGGAAGAGAGAATAGAGATTGTAACAGACTTCTGCACCTACGTTTATGAAAACTATGGGAGATTTCCTGCATTTCTCGATCCAATGTTTGTAAGACTCGTCTTTCAGGCTCACCATCTTGACCTGGAATTTTACGACAAGCACTACACAGAGGGAGCTTACACGGAGGTTCATAAAAATCACTTCAAACTCTGGCATCCAGAGATCGGCAATTCATTTGATTAAATTCAATTATTTAAGCCAGGATAGTTGGAGCAGCGGGGCGGGCTCTCTAATGTTCAGTTTTATTAAGTATAGAAGCCAATTGAAGACCTGGAAAAAAGCAAATTATAACAAAAAGTTAATCAAAAGTAGTTGACATGATGGCAAGAGGTGTTATAAAATCCAAAATTAGTAATGACAACTAACTAGCAGGAAATACCAGTTAGGAGGATATGTTATGAAAAACTACAGAAAGTTTGTTTGGATTATTGCATTAGCACTTGCCTTGTCGGGATTAAATTTAGGCTGTGAACAAGCTCCCAAAGAGAAATCCCTATACGACCGGCTCGGTGGTAATGAGGCAATTACTGCAGTCGTTGATGACTTTACTTCCCGTGTCGCAGCAGACACACGTATTAATGAGTTCTTTGTGAACATGGATATTCCACACTTCAAGCAATGCCTTGTGGATCAAATTTGCGAGGCAAGCGGGGGCCCATGTAAATACACTTGCAGAGACATGAAATCCGCTCATGCCGGAATGGGCATCTCAAGCGCCGATTTTAACGCGCTCGTCGAGGACTTGGTTGCAACTTTGGATCAGTTCAAAGTTGGACAAAAGGAAAAAGACGAGCTTTTAGGTGTGCTCGGTCCGATGCAAAAGGACATAGTTGAAAAACCGTGACCTTGATTGTCCTTCTTGGACGAACTAAGGAGCTCACGGGATTTTGCATAACATTTCCAACGTCTTAAGCCTGTTTATTTTAACTTCTTTATAAACCGAGGAACGGGTTGTTTTACATCATTTCAGTTTGTAGGGAATGCAAATTGCATTCCCTACATCTTAACAAAAATTTCTGAATCTACTATTTTTTCAGATTATTCGGGTTATAATTTTTTGTATTCGAAAGAAACTAGCCGGCACGTGAAAACCTAAACATAGCTTTTAAGAATAAAATTAAAAGGAGCCTAGAATGACAAAAGGGGAGCTTCTAGAGGAGTTTGAGCACGTTGTGAGTGATTTTATAAAGGCACATGCAGACGAGCTAAAGCAGAACGTTAATTGGGGGAAAATGCCAAACGGAATGCTTTTCGGTATTGCCGATATAAGTTCAAATGATTTTGTTGTAACTCTGCTAAGAAGTTTTAGAGATAGCGGCGCGAGAATAATTGATAGCGGCCGCTGGGAACCATTTCCAAATTTTGGATTCCCTATTAATTGGCCACTAGACAAACTCCATGCCGAAGAAATCGTTGATTGGAATGCCGAGCTAGGCTGAAATTAGAAGAACCTGATTATTGTTTCTTCCTGATTTGGTCGATAATTAAAGAGCCAGTTATTAAGCTTTGGGTTTTTAAACCAATACCAGCACCTAAGGTCTAACACCAGAATTCAATATATTGTGCCATTTCGTGGCCGGGAAATTTATTTCTTCTTTATCCTCTCTATATAAGTTCCCGTTCTCGTATCTACTTTTATCACATCTCCAACGTCAACAAAAAGAGGCACGGAGATCGTTGATCCGGTTTCAAGTGTTGCAGGCTTAGTTGTATTTGATACGGTATCACCTTTTATGCCAGGTTCAGTTTCGGTTACTTGAAGTTCTACAGTTGTGGGTAAATCAACGCCAATCGGCTCGTCTTTATAAAAAAAGATATTAACTTCCTGCTGCTCTTTCAGAAACCTTGCCACATCTCCAATCTGCTTTCCGTTAAAGCCAAGCTGTTCGTAGGTTTCCGAGTCCATAAAGTAATACCCTATTCTATCTTTGTAAAGAAACTGCATAGTTTTTCTCTCAATATCAGGTATGTTAAACGTCTCACCGGATCGAAAGTTCATTTCCTGAACTGCGCCTGTGATTACGTTTCTGAGCTTTGTCTTTACTACAGGGCCTCGCTGAGCAACCTTTGAATGATGGTATTCTATAACTTCCCAAATCTGCCCCTCAAGCTCAATTTTGAGTCCCTTATAAAAGCCACTCGTATCAACAACTGCCATTCGTTAATGCCTCCTCTCGGATAATTTTCTTCTCCACCATTCGCTGTGTTTTTTTTCATCAAATATAATGAGATTCAATATCTCCTGGTCATCCCTATTTCTACAGACGGTGGATGCGGCCTTCAGGAATAATCTTTCCATTTCTTCTCCCATCTGCATGAAAAAACACGTTCCTCTCCACCCTAAAACTGTAGCCGCTTTACCAATGGTTTCACCAAATCTCTCAGCTATTTCTCCACCCTTTTTAGGCGTCTCAATTCCCAATTCATCGAGCCTCTTTACAGTCATCATAGTGTGTTTCCCTTCTTCCCTCATAAACTCCTCTATCTTTATTAGTCTGTCCTGTACTAAATAGAGATTTGATACGGATTCGTAAACGCCTATTGTTACCCTTTTTGAAATATAGATGAGCTTGAGTACATACCCCTTCTTCATTTTTCTTCATCTATTTCATTCAGTTGTTTTAGATTTTCATCTAATATTGGCTCTTCGGGAACCCTAAACCTCTCTGATGCCCAGGCACCGAGATCTAAGAGCTTGCATCTTTCTGAGCAAAAAGGTCTCCATTCCTTTCTTTCCCACTGGACTAATTTTGCGCATCTTGGGCACGTTACCTGCATATATCTTGAATTATGGCTAAGGCAATAGGACAAATCAAGTGGCGGTGAACCCCGGGCCCGTCTACGATGACTGGTCTTACTTCAGTGGCAATTTAATTTCACTTAAATCCAATCCTGTGATTCTCTTAAGTTCCCTTTCCGCTTCTTTAAGTCTTTTTTCTCTGAGAAGCCGAGGGATACTAGACATTGCAACTTGAGTATATATATGCTTTCTCTTCTCAGCAGAAATATCGCGGAACTTTTTTCTTATGCGCCCCAGGATTTCCGTAAAAGCCTCATACTCTTCTCCAAAAGCATTCTCAAGCTCTATACTCAGCCTCCGTGAAAGTGCGGGACTTTTTCCACTTGTAGAAACGGTGAGCATAAATTCCCCCCGTCTCAACACTCCGGGGACGGTAAAATCAGAGAGGCCCGGAGCGCTCACAACATTCACCAGAATACCAAGTCTTCTTGCTTCTTCTCCAACCTGGCGGTTTACTTTGCGACTGCTTGTTGACGCTACCACCAGGTATGCTCCTCTTAAGTCCCCAGGTTTATAAGCTCTTTTTATGTATTTGATAACTCTTTTATCAGAGAGTTCCTTTAGCGCGGGGACAAGCTGTGGACTAATAACTTTAACATTTGCACCGCATTCAAGAAGCCCCAGCACCTTCCTTTCTGCAACCCTTCCTCCCCCCACAACTACACATTTTTTCCCCTATAAATTCAGATTGACAGGATATTGCTTCATTATTTAGAGGTATCTTTCTTATTATTACAAACCGCATCCTCGATCAATTCACATATAATATGGGCAACCGTAATATGCAGCTCCTGAACCCTTGGCGTCGATGTAGAAGGCACGTTAATACAACAGTCAACAATCTTATTTATCTTTCCTGCATCCCCTCCGGTAAACCCTATGGTTTTAAGCCCCTCTGATTTTGCGAACTCAAGTGCCTTTACAATATTTGGGGATTTTGCGCTTGTTGAAATTCCCCATGCAACATCCACTTTTTTCCCAAGGGCTTCAATCTGTCTCAAGAATATATTATCAAAGGATGTATCGTTGCCTATTGATGTAAGAATTGAACTATCAGTAGTAAGTGCAATTGCAGGAAGTGCCTTACGCTCCTTCTGGTAGCGATTCACAAACTCCGCCGCAATGTGCTGGGCATCGGCCGCACTTCCACCGTTTCCAAAAATTAATATCTTCCCGCCTGCTTTGAGTGATTTATGGATAATATTTGTTGCTTCTGCTATTTCTTTTATAGACTCTTTTGCAAATCGAAGTTTTAGCTCCGCACTCTCCCTCAGTTTTGAAATTATTTGCTCTTTCATAGACTATGATCTCTTAAACATTTTCTCGAGTGCCTGAAACGTAATTTCGCTTGCCACTGGCCTTCCATGAGGACAGGAATGTGGAAACTCGGCGCGGTCTAGCTCTTCTAAAAGTGCCCTCATTTTTTCCTGATTGAGTTCCTGACTTGCCCGAACCGAGGAATGACAGGCAATTGTGCAAATTACATGATCAATATCCTCTTCAAGACTCTTTCCCTCGCCCAGCATTACAATCTCTCCTAACACATCCTTTACAAGCCTTTCTACATCCGCATTCTTAAGTATCGAAGGAATTGATCTTATAAGGAATGAATCCTTTCCAAATTCTTCAAGCTTTATTCCCAGATTTTCTATCTCCTGCTTATGCTTCTCCAGCAGCTTGGCTTCATAAGGGGATAGTTCGATCGTTAGTGGAATAAGGAGTTCCTGTTTCACAAGACCGTCCTGTTTTGCATAAGCGTTTTTTAGTTTCTCGTAATTGACCCTTTCGTGTGCAGCATGCTGGTCAATAAGAATCATGCCCTTTTTTGATGCACAGATTATATAAAGCTTTCCTAGTTGTCCAATTATCTCGAGCTCGGAGAAAAAGCCCTCTTTTTTGAAAAGATAAGGAGATGTCGTCTCGTGTGAATCAGAAAGGCTCTCAACAATTGTGGAGGATGGTTCATCCACTCGTAATTCGCTAGTAGTTATGTTTTTTAAAGGTTCATTTTCTTGTTCGTATGAATAATGAGATGAGAAAGAAGCCTTCTTTGGTCCGTCTAAGCGTATAGGCTCAAAAGATGCCCTTCTTTCAAAAAACCCCTGGACTGCATTTTCAATCCTTTGATGATAGCCTTTTATCCAGGGAGACTGTCTTAACATATCAAACACCGAAGCTTTTATCAAATCCCCTACGAGTTTAGTTCTTTTAAACCTCACCTCGTTTTTTGTTGGATGGACGTTTACGTCAACTTCCTCGGATGGGATATCTATAAAGAGAACTCCCTGTGGAAATTTCCCCCTTTCAATTAACTTTCCGTATGAATCGATCATCATCCGTGTAAGAAACCTGTCCCTTACCGCCCTCAAATTAACGTAGGCGTAGAGCTTCTGCGTGGTGGATCTTGTATCCCCAGGATTGCTCATAAATCCGTAAACCTTAATTCCCTCGGATTCCGCCTCAACTTCAAAAAGCTCTACGTCAGGGAAAATTCCAGATAACCTTTCCTCGATTGCCTTCCTCTGGGGTAATTGAATTAAGGTCTCTCCTTCGTGTAATACTTCAAATCCCACACCGGGACGAGAGAGGGCTTCTCTTTGAACAATATCAAGGACGTTTGTAAGCTCGGTTTCCGTTGTTTTCATAAATTTTAGCCTAGCAGGAGTATTATAGAAAAGATTCCCTACCTCAACGGTTGTTCCCTGAGGACACCCTGTTTCTTCGACGCCTTTTATTGTTCCGCCCTCCACTAAAATCCTGACTCCAGCGATTTCGTCTTTTGTCCTTGTTGTAAGTCTAAACCTGGAAACGCTCGCAATGCTTGGAAGCGCCTCCCCCCGAAACCCAAGCGTTCTTATTGAAAAAAGATCCTTTATATCTCTGATTCTGCTAGTGGCGTGACGTTCAAGAGAAAGAAGCGCATCGTCCCTTGTCATACCATCACCATTATCTGAAACGCCTATCAGTTTTTTCCCGCCTGTTCTAAGTTCTATCTGTATCAATGTGCTTCCTGCATCAAGAGAGTTTTCAAGAAGTTCTTTTACGACAGATGCGGGTCTTTCCACTATTTCCCCGGCCGCGATTTTGGAGACAAGTTGATCAGTAAGAATTCTAATCTTTCCCATTTCTCAAGAAGCCAGTTTACATAAAGGGAGAAGCGGAGTCAAAATGGGATTTGAGCGGCTATATTTCTGTTTACGACTACAGAAGGTTATACAGTTAAGCACACATTGACTATGTTTTCTTCTGGGCTTTCCCCTTTGCAGGTTTAGATTTCTTAGCTCTGCTCTTTGTTCCGGTTTTGAGCGCTGATATGAATGAATCTATAGAAATCGCTGCGAGCGTCATTATCTCCACCGTGCCTCGGGAACATAAATCCACAGAGACCTTGCTTATGGTTTCGTTATCCGGTGCATCAACTATGTTTATGAAATCGTAGAGACCGAGCGTTGCATATTGGTCAATCACCTTTACACCCATTTTTTTCCAATTCCTTATCTACCTCTTTTATTCTTCCCGGCCTCTCCTTTATTGTTTTTCTTCCATCGGGTGTAAGTTTACTTAGTAATATATAAGTACCCATAATATCCCTCCTTAAAATCTATATTTAGCCCTTAATTACTCTTATACCATTTTTTATCACTATTAATCAAGAGCTTTTAAGTATTAATAATGCTAATTAATACAAAGCATGAGGAAATAATGGACAGAGCGCTACTATTTTAACTCCTATAATGTATAATCTTATTCAAATCCAGATGGGGGAGCAACGATGAAGTATAAATTACTATGGGACAATATCACTCTCGGAATTAACAAGTTGCCAAATAACTCCTTAGTTGTTTTATTTGCCGCTTTTTGTTTAGTTGGGGGGTTTACATTATTCGCAGATGCTTTGCCTAAAGCTGAATCTCCCAAGGATGTAATTGAGGTTAAGGATTTTAAGTGGAGATCGGGCGGTATGGGTATGGCTGGCATAATTAAAGAGATAACTCTCGACAACAAAGGTAAGATGACATACAAAAACATAGAGATAGAAGTAGAGCTATACACGAATAACGATATACCGCTTGGCTCTTTAAGGTCTACTATTCACAACGTTCTTGAAGGTGGGAGCGAGAAAACCTTTTATAACGTTAACTTTGGAATCATGCATTCGGAGCTAGAAAAAACCGCCTTTAGAGTGACTGGAGCAGAGTTAGTGGAAAAGGGACCTCCCAGTCTTCCAAAAGACCTAATTCTCGTAAAAAACTGGGAGTGGTCAGGTGCTCAATACGGTACCGAAGGTATCCTCAAAGAAATCACTCTCGAGAATAGAAGTGATAGGAATTATAAAGACATAAAAATAATGGTAGGAAATTTAGGCGTGGGCGATTCCAATAAAGTTGGTTATGATGGTTACACCAGTAGAGCCGTAATCCACGATGTCCTTCCTGCAAAGAGTACAAAAACGTTTAAAGATATAAACGTTGGATTCAAACACCCTGCCACGAAGGAAAGCTATATCAGTGTTATAGATGCAAAACTCATATCCGCTAAAGAGCTCAGATACCGCCTGTCCGAAAAGGGTGTACGGGTAAAAAAGAAAACAAAGAAGGTAGCCAAGAAAACCGGTGGAGAAACAAGTGGTGAGACTGCTGAAAATGAATCCCAACTATCAGAAAAGACAGTTAGCGAGGAAGAGTCAAAGCTAACGCTTGCTGAGAGATATAGACAGAAGCTCTCTCAAAAGACGGAAGAAACATCAACACCTCAATCTCCTGAAACTGCCGAATCTTCCGGTGAGATACCCAAAGAAACCGAGTCTCAAGAGAAAGAAGTTCCCTCTACATCCTCTGAGAAAGAAACTGCCGAAGATATCGAATCCGAGGAAGGGTCCTCTTCCGAAGATGGAATTATCGGGAAAGTCTCTAAATTGGGAAAGAGCATAGTAGGAATATTTAAAGACGATTCCGAGGAAATCGAAGAAGAAGCAGAAGAAGCCGAAACTTCCACTTCAGAGAGAGAAGAGTCCTCTCGAGGAGATGCCGAGGTTTCATCTACTGAGGGAGAAACAACTACAGTTCTTGAAATTCCTGAAGAGGAAGAAGAGGAAGAGGTTGCCATTCCTAAGGACGACATTATTGTAAAGGACTTTAAGTGGGGAGGGGGTGTGACCGGAACTATAGGTACACTCGAGGAGATCACGCTTGAAAATAGAAGTGGTATTAATTATAGAAACATTCAACTTGCTGTAGAATTCTTTGGGGGATCAGATAGAAGGCCTCTCGGTTCCAACAAGATTACAATCTACGGTTCTCTTCCTGCAAATAGCGAAAAGGTATTTCGGAACGTAAAGATTGGGTTTTTAAATTCTATTCCTGAAGATGTAGTCATAAGAGCTGTAGATGCTACCGCTGTAATGTGACAACTTAATGATATTGATCTATTTTATATGGAGAAAAGAAAAGAGAATAAAAAGCTCGATTTCCTGAGCGACTTATTCGAGTACTCACTAAGAAATGACTTTGTGGATACCATAAGTTATCTAGGTATCAACTCAGACTGTTTAATCCCCAACTTGTCTCTTTTTGTTTCGGTGGATTTAGAGGCCGAAGAGTGTCTTGTATTTGCGCATAGAAAAGTCAAAAAGAGCTATTTATCATCCATTTTAGAGAACATCAGAGAAGTCGCATTAAATAACTCGTTGGTTTTAGAATTGTCGGAATACAAAACAAGGATTCTACCTCAAGAAGAATTTATAGGCACGGAGGGTCCCAATCAGCCAAACTTCACCTTTACAGTCCCAATATTTGCAGGAGGCAAATCAAGGGCATTTCTCAGCTTCTCAAAAAGTGGCTACCTCGGTCCTGACACGAACGACGTTTCTTATATCAACTTGATAGTGGATTTCCTTTCCGCACTTTGGGAGCGTGAAGCAAAGGAAATCTTGGAGAGACAAAATATCGAAAAACTCGCACTTGTAGACCCTCTTACAGGGGTTTTCAACCGTCGTGCTTTTCAGAAATTGTTTTCTCAAGACTTATCAGAAGCAAAAAGAAACGGCACCCCACTTAGCCTCGTAGTGTTTGACATAGATGGATTCAAAGAAATAAACGATTCTCATGGTCACTCTTTTGGCGATATGATCCTCAAGCGAATAACGTCTGAGTTTAAAAAGCTGCTAAGAGAAGAGGATAAAATGTTTAGACTCGGCGGAGATGAATTCGCAGTACTTATGAAAGCGGATAAAGAAGTGACATATTCAGTAATCCACAGAATTGTAAAGGGAATCTCAAATATTAGAACTATTAGAATTACTCTAAGCGGAGGCATCGTTGAGATAAATCCTTATAATGGAGTCAGTGTTGATGATTTGATGAGACAGGCTGACAAGACTCTATATCTTGCAAAGGAAAGCGGTAGGAATCAGATTCTATTCTATGAGGATGAGAAATCAAAAATCAAATCTGATGGACTTCTTTTGGATAAAACGGTTGAACGTCTTTCAGACGATATTAATCTCAAGCTCAAAGAGCTTGCCACTGAGCAACTAGCCTCTATTTATTCATCTCTGACTAAAATAGATAAATCCATTTATGAAAAACCTAACAGTGTTTCAAAATATGCAATCAGCTTGGGAAAAGAATTAAACCTACCTGAAAATAGGCTTCAAAATCTCAAACTAGGTGCTTTCCTTTACGATATTGGCATGATAACTGTACCGGAGAGTATAATACTTAAAAATACGAATCTCTCTCACGAAGAATACGAGTTAATCAGACATCATACAATAATAGGAGGAAGAATGATCCAGCGATTCCCAATTCTGCGTGAAGTTCTTGCCATAGCGCTCTACCACCACGAATGGATCAACGGCAAAGGATATCCCTTTGGACTCACTGGAGATTATATACCGCTTGAAGCAAGGGTAATTGCTGTAGCAGATGCCTTTTATGCTATGCATAGCAACCGCCCCTACCGCTCTGCCCTTTCAAAAGAGGAGTCAATTTCAGAAATAATAAAAGGGAGAGGTATAAAATACGACTCCCTAGTGGTTGAAGCATTTCTTGCATTGATTGAAAGAAAAATAATAGCCCCAGATTAATGCTACTAAATATTAACCGAAATAGACTGCCACTCGCTGCAATCGAGCTTCAATGGTGGGCGGTACTGGATTTGAACCAGCGACTTCCACCGTGTGAGGATGGCACTCTACCGCTGAGTTAACCGCCCTGATTCCTATTTATATTTGAGAAAAATAATTACAAACCCTTTCCGCTTCCCCATCCCAGGGATAAATCTCAAAACTCTTCTTCAACAGTAATAAGCTTTTCGGCCTCTTCTATAATTTCACCTAGCCTTTCTCTAAAAAGCTTGATTCCACCAAGCGGAATTACAATGCAGGATCTTCCACCACTCAGTTCCGTTATTCTGAGGTACTTTCCTTTGTGGTTTTCTTTTACATCAAAGAAAAACCTCTTAGACTCGATATCCACGTGTTTACTTACGTGCTCTTTCTCTGGCTTTTCCATCTTTAATTCTACCTCCGCCTCTTTCCTTCTTTCAGGGGATTCTATCCTTCTGGGTAGGAAATAATAACCCTATGCTCTGAAAAAATCAAGAAAAAAAAGCAATCATGATTTATATTATGTATAATAGCAATTAACCGAAGAAAAAAGGAGGTAAAGAGATGGGTGGAAAACTCAAATTCGGAATAGCTGGCTCTGTGCCAGGGGAATCCACCGATAATTTAATTAAACAAACAAAACTATGTGAAAGGAGTGGTCTTGATACGGTGTGGTTTCCCGACCACGTGGTCTTTATGGCAAAAACCATAACACCTGAGGTCTGGTCTGTTATCACAGCCGCATCCACTCAAACAAAAAAGATTGAGATGGGAACTATTGGCGATGCCCACCGAATTCATCCCGCGATTTTTGCCCATCGCCTTGCAACGGTTGATCACATATCAGGCGGTAGAATCTTTGTCTGCGTTGGATATGGAGAAAAGATGAATCTCGACCCTTACGGCATAAAATGGGACAAACCCCTAAGACGCGTCGTAGAATCCATAAAAATCATGCGTGCCCTTTGGAAAGGAGAACCAGTGGATTTTGACGGAGAGTTTTACAAACTGTCCGGGGCAGAGCTTAGAATAAAGCCTGCAAGAGAAAATGGTATTCCAATCTATGTAGCCGCAACAGCACCAAGAGCGCTTAGAATCGCCGGAGAGTATGGAGACGGATGGGTTACAAATGCGATGCCCTCAAAGCTCTTCATTGAAAAATCAAGAGTGGTCGAAGAAGGTGTAAAAGCTAGAAAGCAGAGCTTAGACGAGATAGAAAAGTGCATATATATATTCGTGTCAATGGCTCAGAATCAAGACGAAGCCTACAAAACGCTTGAGCCTATAAAACACGCCCTTATCTGGCCCGAGCTACTTAGCGAGGCTGGATACAATATAGAAATTGCAGACGAATACAAGGGGCTTCAATACACAAAAATCATGCCCAATGATTCTGAGATGCTGAGAAAATTTAGAGAAATGGGAGCAAAATACTATTCAAGGGAAATTGTGCTGGATTTTGTTATTGCTGGTTCAAAGGGAGACGTGATAAAGAGAATAGAAGAATACATCGAAGCTGGGGTGAACCAATTCATCTTTAGAGATTTTAGCCCGGACCGCAAGAAATCCTTCAGGATTTTGTCTAAAGAAATCCTACCACACTTCCGGTGTAGTGGTTGAGTTAAAATATGGAGAGTTTGGATGGCTTCACGAAAACGGGGGAACAAAAGAAGAGCAAGGGCATCAATAGGACTTAATTTATTTATGTTCCTTATCGGCTTTATTGTCGGAGTTTATTTAAGCCCTAAAATTATCAAAACCATCCCTCAAAAAATTCTTACGCATCTTGGTGTCGAAAAAACAGAACCCGTACCTCAGAGGAAAACCCTAATCAACAAACCAGCAAGTGAAAAAATCGAGGTTGAAAAGAGAATTTATTCCCTAGAGATTGCCGTTTTTAAAGATATAGAAAGCGCTCTAGGACTTCTTGATACCCTAAACACGCGCGGCTATTCCACCAATATAGAAACCACTAACGACGGAGAGAAAATTTTATATAAAGTAAGATTAGGTTTTTGGACATCTGAAGAGGAAGCAGAGAGGTTTGCCCGGACTTTTGAGACAAAAGAAGAGATGAAGGTTAAAGTAGTCCGGCTTGAATAGAAGTTCTTTAATGCCTTATCCTTGAGATTTGATGAACAAAATCCGAGAATGGATCTCCTGAAGTCCCAGCCTGGAAATAAACCTTTCTCATGTAGTCGAGGGCGCCTGAATAGAATTCAAAATCATGTGAGAGCTTACTAAACATAATTGGGTCCCCCTTTCCCGTCTCAAGGTCAAACCTTGAGACTAAGAAATATGATCTCGTCCCCTCATTTAAGTAATAGCGGAGGTATGAATCTCTAACCACATAATCTCTAAAAATACCTGTCATAAAGAGAGTAAAGTCGCCTACGTATTTCCTCAGCTCCCTTTCCCAGTCCGATGTTTCTTGAGGATTAGTTTTGGTCTCAAGAATCATCTCTACAATTGTTTCTACCCTTCTGCCTTCCGAATCCCTCATTCTATAAAGCCTCTCGGTCTCAGTAAAGTCAGCAAGCATATCTGTCAAGTACGATGCGACTTGGGTATCCTTTTCCTTACCCAGATCATAAAAACTCATTCGTATAAGTTTTCCAAAAAAAGCTTTTAAGGAGGTTAAATTCATTCTCTCAATCTTCATGGTTTCCTGTTTCCCCCTAGTTCTTTATGCACTTATTATAATACTAAATTTAACAAAGAGCCTTTAGAAATGTCAATTAGGAATTTTCTTTCCCGAGTTAGACGCGGGACCTGATGTCTCTAGCAGAATTTTAAGATATAACGATAGGGACGGCTTTCAAAATCTGTCTAGCGTGTAGGTGAGTATAGTTATGCTCTCCTGCTTGATCCTTGGTCATAATTGCTAATCAGGTTATAATTTAGCGACTTTTGAATTTTTAGTAAAGTTAATTCCGTATGAATTGATATGAAAGGATAGAATATGGCCAGAGTTAAACTGGATTTACCCGAAAGATTTGATTTTTCTACGGAAATTTCCCTGCGCGTGAGCGACATAAACTATGGCGGTCATCTCGGACACGACTCGATACTTTCCTTGACACATGAAGCTCGCGTCAGACTGCTCCGAAAATATGGTTTTACGGAAATAAATATTGACGGTCCTGGGCTAATCATCTATGACGCTGTTATAGTTTATAAATCCGAAGCTTTCTACGGCGAAACTGTGAAAATTGAAGTAGCTATTTGTGATTTTAGCAAGTACGGGTGTGACTTTGTTTATAAAATAACTGAAAAAGAAACAGGACGGGAAGTTGCAAGAGCAAAAACCGGTATCGTGTTTTTTGATTATAGAGAAAGAAAAGTGACCTATGTGCCGGAGAAATTCAGAGCGATTTTTGTTACGGAGAGTTAATAGGGGCGGTTTTAAACCGCCCCAAGAGCTTCTTAAGCCTTTTCAACCACCATCGCTATTCCCATACCGCCGCCAATGCAAAGCGAAGCAAGACCGCGTTTAGCTTTTCTTTTCTTCATCTCGTGGAGGAGTTTTGTCAGAATAACAGCGCCGGAAGCTCCAATCGGATGACCAAGGGCAATAGCGCCGCCATTTACATTTATTTTTTCCTCAGGAATTGGTAAATCCCTAAGAACTGCCAAGGACTGAACAGCAAAAGCCTCGTTTAGCTCGAAGAGGTCAATGTCATCTATTGAGAGCCCCGCCTTATCCAAAACCTTTTGAATAGCCGGTACAGGACCGATTCCCATAATGGATGGCTCAACTCCTGCAACTGCATAGGCAACTATAGCTCCCATTGGTTTAAGCCCGAGAGTCTTTGCCTTCTCCGCACTTGCTACAAGCATAGCTGCCGCACCGTCATTGATTCCCGATGCGTTTCCTGCGGTCACAGTTCCGCCTGCTTTAAAAACAGGACGTAATCCCGCAAGGCTTTGCGGCGTTGTGTCTCCTCTTGGGTGTTCATCCTTTTCAAAGGGGATCGGGTCGCCCTTTCTCTGAGGTATCATAACAGGAACGATTTCGTCTTTAAACTTTCCGTTCTCCATCGCCTCTTTTGCCTTCATCTGGCTCTTATAAGAAAATTCATCCTGCTCTTCCCTTGAAATGTTGTAGACTTCTGCAAGATTTTCTGCAGTTACTCCCATGTGATAGTTATTGAAAATGTCCCAGAGACCATCGTAGACCATTCCGTCAACTATCTCATCCTTTGGCATAGCCATCCTGTAACCATAACGGGCTTTACTAAGATAAAAAGGAGCAGCACTCATATTCTCAATACCACCTGCTATAATAAGCTCAGAATCTCCGGCCTTAATCGCCTGTGCTGCAAGAGCAACTGACTGTAGTCCTGAACCACAAACCCTGTTAATGGTGAATGCAGGGGTTTGGACATTAAGTCCGGCGCCCAGGGCAACCTGTCTTGAAGGGTTCATCCCCAGCCCGGCTGAGAGAATATTTCCCAATATACAGTCATCAACTTCTTTCGGGTCAATTTCAGTACGGTTTAAAATCTCCTTCACAACGGTAGACCCCAGAGTAGTAGCAGGGAAATCCTTAAGGGTTCCGCTAAACGTTCCAATTGCCGTTCTTAAAGGTTCGCAAATTACGACTTTCTGCATGACAATTAGCCTCCTTAAATTTTGTAAATTTCAGGTCTTTCTGGGATTGTACCCAAGAAAGGACGGGTTTGCAAAGATTGGTTAACACCCTTCTTGACAATCCACCAGCGTTTGGGTAACCCATTAGCAAATAATTTATGGGAGCAAAACTAATTGCCTAAAATAACAGTTGGAGTTGTTTTTGGAGGAAAGTCAGTTGAGCATGAAATTTCACTCCTTTCGGCAAAATCAATTCTAAGAAATTTAAACTCGAATAAGTACTTAGTCTTCCCGATCTTCATCGAAAAAAACGGAACATGGCGAAAAGCCTCGGTTGAAGACTGGCTAAGGGATGGAGGGCTGGAAATATTCAGCAACTCTTTTCTTTCGCCGTCACTAAACCCAGAAAAACCAGTATTTTACGAAATCAGAGCAAACAGAGTTGAAAGAGAGCATAAGGTTGATGTCCTCTTTCCCGTACTCCACGGAACCTACGGGGAAGACGGGACAGTTCAAGGGCTGTTCGAACTCATGGGAGTTCCCTTCGTCGGAGCTTCGGTTCTTGGTTCTTCAGTCGGCATGGATAAGATTGTAATGAAAACAATGTTTAAGGAATCTGGCCTTCCTGTAGTGAATTTCATCGGGTTCTACAGCTATGAATGGGAATCGAGAAAAGATGAAATAAAAAAACGGCTTCTTGATGAAATCACAGTACCATGCTTTGTCAAATCGGCAAACCTCGGCTCAAGCGTCGGTATAACAAAAGTGAAATCAAAAGATAAATTAGAAGAAGCTGTAGACTATGCCTGTAATTTTTCACATAGAATAATAGTTGAAAAAGCCGTTCAAAACCCGAGAGAGATTGAAGTAAGTGTTTTGGGAAATGAAGCCCCGATTGCCTCACTTCCTGGTGAAATCGTTCCGAAGAGGGAATTTTACGACTACATCGCAAAGTACTTGGAAGAAAGCACCGAGCTTATCGCTCCGGCTAAGCTTGATAAAGAAACAGTAGAAGAACTACAGGAATATGCAATTAAAGCTTTTAAGGCTATAGACTGTGAGGGGATGGGAAGAGTGGATTTCCTATTGGAAAAAACAACTGGCGAGATTTTTGTAAGCGAGATCAATACAATTCCTGGCTTTACTCAGATAAGTATGTATCCGAAACTATGGGAAGTAAGCGGAATAACATACCCGGAGCTTATCTCAAAGCTGATTGACCTGGCGATTGAAAGGCATGAAATGAAGAAGAAATTGAGGACCGATATAGAACTGAGGTAGACATCTATTCTAAATTTAAAAATCTTTCCGAAATTTCAATAAAATCCTTTATATCTTGAAGCTTATTCCTGAGGATATCATAAAGAATTTCGTAGTTTAACTCTTCATATTCATGCGTTAAAACATTTCTAAACCCAACCAGCTTAGTCATCTTATCTTTCATTTCAGTCTTAATAACATTTTCTTCAGCCAATATGACGAAGGATTCGCTCATAGTAGTTGGCTTGCGGAATCCAGAAATTGATATTATTACCTCTGCCAAATCAATTGCTGCTTGACAAACCAAGTACAAATACCTCTCTACCGCTCCTCTCAATGTAGCATCTGTTCTTATCTCTTCTATGGAGTAATCTTGATATGACTTGAGTATGGACAAGTATTTTCTGACTAAACTTATTTTATTTTCTGCAACGGAAAGATTTGTCATATTTCAGGCTTTGGTCAAACCGTACCTGTCAAGAAGTAATTTAAAATCAAAATACTCATTCAGAATCTTCGGCTCCACTATAGCCCTAAACGGCTCCTCTTCGTAAATTAAGTGACCCTCACTTATAACATTGAATTTAAACTCCGGCATCTCTGATAAATTCAAAATAGCAATTTCAACTTTATCCGTGCCTAAAATCCTGCTCAGTTGATCCATCAACTCCAGTTTAATATCAAACATATTCTTTGGATCTTTTTCATCAAAGTAGATCGCAAAATCATAATCGCTTAAAGGACCCGCCTCCCCTTTTGCTTGGGAGCCGAACAAGTAGACAAGCTTTATTTCGGGATGGTTTTGAAATACCTTTTTTAATCTCTTCCTTAATACTTCATTCATACCTTAATGATATAAGATTGAAACTTAAAAATCAAAAGATAGTCTGATTGATTTCCTTTAGGAGTTATCTTAAAATTTCTCGACAAGTAAATTCTACTTAAATACTAGAGCACTAAGGTATATAATGCTTATATGAGGGAGGATGGAAGGTTGAATGTTCCGAGGTTCGAACCCAATCTAACGACAAGAACTAAATATCACAAATAGTTAGGATACACTTATGGAGAAATCAACGGCAGAGTCTCGTGTGAGACGATACATTGAAGAATGGAAGCAGAAGCTCGTTGACCTCACACGAAGAAATCGTCTCATCTATTTTAAGCGAACCAAAGGTTCAACTCTGATAATCACGCAACCCGATGTCCAGACCGTTTTTGAGCGGTTAGTAATCAAGGAGGCCAATTGGGAATTCTGGTTTCCACCATCGGAAGAAAAGGATACTGACGAAGATTCTATCCTTGATCCGTCAAATCCAAGTGAGAAAGGACAAGAATCTCAGTCTCAATCAATATTTCCAGAACAAGAAGCTACTTTCAAAGAACCTATTGTTGAAGTTTATGACCTTGTCCCTAAAAAGCCCTCCACTTCATCCAAACCCATTAGAATCAATGAACTGGTGATCGAGGGTTTGGGTAGAGAAGAACTCGAAAAAGTCATAAAGAATCTCTACAGGCGTTCCAGTTCGGACTATGAAGAGCGAGGTGTCAGAATTTCTATCTTGCACTAGGAATTTGGGAATGGAAGGAAAGTAACTCATCTGAAGTTATTCGATCTCCCTTAGTTTTAGTACCAGTAGAATTAAGTCGCGAATCTGCTCGTGAACCATTTCGCCTCTCACCTGTAAGTGAGGATGTCATCCTAAATCCTGCTCTGCAAGTGAAGTTACGAAAGGATTTCAATATTGAACTGCCTCCACTGCCTGACGACTGGGAAGAGGTTAGTCTTTATAAGTATTTTAATTCCGTTGCTAATGCCGGTGGAAAACTTAACTGGTCGGTAAAGTTTTTAGCACTAATAGGGCTTTTTTCATTTTACAAGATAGTAATGCATCAAGACCTAGAAGCGAATGAGCCTGTGATATCTAAACATCCCATAATTTCAGCCCTCGCTGGAGAACCCCCAGAACAAGGCATTGTCGTAGGTAGTCCTATAGATGAAAAAGAACTGGACTCCATTCGAGAACCAGATAGGATGTTCCATATTTTGGATGCCGACAGCAGTGAGCAAGTCTGCATTGAACTTGCTCGTCAGGGACAGAGCTTTGTTTTGCATGGACCTCCCGGCACTGGGAAAAGCCAAACCATTAGCAACATCATAGCCGAGTTTATAGAATCGGGCAAAATAGTTCTTTTCATCAGTGAGAAAATGGCTGCTCTAGAAGTTGTATTTAAAAGACTGCGTGAGGCTGGACTTGGAGATTTCTGCTTGGAACTCCATAGCCATAAAACAAATAAAAGGGAAGTTATTAAAGAGCTCAACCGTAGTCTCGAAGAACGAATTGTACCAAAGAAATCAATATCAGAAATCGAATTCCAAAGACTGCTTCAGTTAAGAGATAAACTCAATAATTATGTTACTGCCCTACATAAAATTCGTGAGCCATTAGGAATAAGCGTATTTAACGCGCTTAGCAAGCTTGTTAGTCTTAGGAATGTTCAATTCGTCTCGGTCAATATTCCAAACATTGATGCGCTAACCCCCGGAAGAATCGTGGAATTTGAAGAGTTAGTAGCACAGTTAAAAAACGTCTGGGGGGTTGCCGAAGAAGGAAAAAACTTTCCTTGGTATGGATATCAAGAATCCAGAATCACTCTTGAGTTAAAATCGGAATTGTCATCTCTTCTGGAACGGCTTTTGAACCTGGTTGAACATTTAAAGTCACTTTCAAATCAATACGCATCGTCTGTAGGACTTGACTCCGTACTAAGTCTTTCTGAGGTTGAATGGCTGGTGAAAATTGGAAATCTCCTTTCCCAAAGCCCAGAGACTAGTCCAAAATGGCTTATTGGTGAAGAACTCGATAATCTAATAAAGGAAGCTACTCAATACCAAGAATTATTCAACTCATACCAAATAACCCTAAATTCACTCCAGAAAAAGTACGACAGCAGGTTCTTCGAGCTACCAGTTGATTTTACTTCTCATATTGAGGAAGCCTGGTCTCAAACCTCTAACTTATTTACAACTTTTGATTTTAATGGAGCAGAGTTACTCACCCACCATGCAATAATCCTAGAATTTGTTAAAGACACGAAAACCTGTATTAAGCAATGGCTAAATGATGTCAGAAATTTAGCACGATACCTAGGTTTCGAAATTGATAATCTTAGCTTGGAACGCATAAAACAAATCGGGAAGCTTTCTTTACTTTGTTGTTCGCATACTCGACCCGAAACAAATTGGTTTGACCCTATTTTTCTTCAAAATGTTAAGAATATTTTGCCAAAGGCCCGTGAGTCCTACGTAGAATATAAACATAAGAAACAAAGTATAATGGAGCAATACTATGAAACGATTTTTGAATTGGACCTGGATAGGCTTGCACAGTGTTACAGTGGCAATTATCGAACTTTATTTGATCTGCTAATGCCTGCCTTCTTTCACCCTTCTAAGCAAGATGCAAAAACAATAACTACTTATCATAAAACAGAACAAAATTATACTGCAGCAATGTTTTCTGCTCCCCAGTCTTATAAGGAAGATACCTATAGAAAAGGTATAGAGTTTCTACAAGTTTTTGAAAGATTCCAACAGTTGTCACGAGATTTGCTAGTAAGCGCATATGAACTCCTACAAATATTAGGCGTACAAGTAGATCACACAAATCTGGAAAAGATACGAGACTTGGCACGGTTAGTGATACAAACTGGAGAGGTAAGTTGTGAAGCAGAATGGTTAGACCCTGTCAGGTTAAAGCAAGTGGGAGCTCTTCTTCCAACCATCAAGAATGACTATCTTGATTTTAAAAAATCTAAAGAGAAATTGATGGAGAACTATGATGAGAGTTTTCTCGAAATGGATCTCGATACACTTATAGAAAAGTATAATAGTGCCTATAAAAGACTATTTCGCTTGTTAAAACCCTCCTATTACAAAGATCAAAAAGCTATAGCTCGTACAACCCGTAGCGGTAACATTCCCACATCTTTAAAGAAAGACCTTTTAGCTGCTCGCGAGCTAAAGCGACATGCAATAAGACTCGAAAAAGAACGCGAGCAAACAGCTCAAATATTAGGTCGTCTATTCCAGGGCATATTACAAACTTCGAACTGATAGAGCTTGCATACAATTTAGCTTTAGAAGGTGTGAAAATTACTGGTTTTCCAGTTCCGCATGAATTAATAAAAGTTCTATCTTTTGACACCCAGTCTAACCGCGAAATTATTAATCTTGGACATAAACTTATTCGCTTATTTCAAGACTGGAGCGAATCGGTACAGAATTTTACATACCTCTCTTCATATGAGCAGACAACCATTACTGAGTCCTCTATCTTGCGAAGCTCGCTTCCGATATTTGAGCAGTGGTTGTTTAGTCTTGAGCTTCCACTTTCCGATTTAAAAGCCATAGCCAAGACAAACCATGGAGAGTCTATACCATCAACGGTACGAGAGGATCTATTAAGAGCTTATGAAGTAAAGCAGATTCAAGTTCAACTAAAAAACGAAACCGAAAATTTAAATCTTCTACTAGGGCAGTATTTCAAAGGGGAGGATACAGATTTTGATTTAATAGAAAAAGCTCTTAACATTGCAAGTGAAGCTTTGCTTCTAATCAGACAGCCAAACATACCAAAGGAACTTGTAAATGCTATCTCATTGGGAACGATTCCCTCTCCAGAATTACAAACCGTAGGATCACGCATATTAAATTCCTTGGAGGCTTGGGAAAAATCAGCCCATGATTTAAGCCACCTAATTCCAGTAGACCGTCTACCCGGATCCGAAGCATCTATGTGGTTAAGCCCTATACAAAATTTAGAGCAGTGGGTTGACGATATCGAAACACCTCTATCCAATTTATCCTCTCAAATAGTCAATATTCTTAAAACCTGCTTCCAATTCAATCCACCTGACTTAGCAACTTTAGTTCGTGATTTACAAGCTTTAGATAACTTAAGAGATTTTGAATCCCTTATTACGAGAGAATCGGAACGCCTTCAATCGCTTTATGATTCTTGGTTCCTAGGTGTCAATACTAAATGGAGTGAAATTGTATCAGCTCTCAATTGGACAAGAGAAATTCGTTTTTTGTTCGGCAATCGCTCTATGCCTGCTTTCTTTGTTGATCTTGCATCTCAAGGGGCAAGATCCGCCCCTAACTCGCAAGAATTAACTAAGATTTACCAAATTACTATAGAGCTTTTTCAATCTCTTCAAAGTCGGTTTGATTTACAAGAACTCGACTATAATGGAATTCCGCTCCGCGAACTAGAACTTGACCAGTTACTACAAAGACTTATCCAACTTCGTACCAGGATTGATGAGCTACAAGACTGGATAGCATTCAAAGTACTTGAAAAACGATTTGTTGAAGTTGGATTATTCAGTTTTCTCCAACAGCTCACTGGTAATCCCCCTCCAGCCCATCAATTATTGGATATCTTTCGAAGAGGAATCTACTAGGCTTGGGTTGATAGGTTCTACATGTTAGACCAAAATCTTGGAGACTTCAGAGGGCAAAACCATGAACAAGCAGTTGCTGAATTCCGTGAACTAGACCAGAAATTAAATCGTCTATCCGCATATCTAGTAATTGAGAAAGCAAATTTACGCAAACCACGAGACCTTTTCATACAGGCGCGCGATACTGAAGTAGCCGTTCTCAAACAAGAAGGCGCGAAGAGAAGGCGCCATTTGCCTATCCGCCGTCTTTTCGAGAGGATTCCAAATCTATTAACTCGCCTTAAACCATGCTTGTTCATGAGCCCACTTTCAGTAAGTCAATTTCTCCCCTCAACAGTGCTTAAGTTTGATCTAGTAGTCTTTGATGAGGCTTCTCAGATTTGTACAGAGGACGCTGTAGGATCCATCTACCGCGGACATCAACTAGTCGTTGCCGGAGATAACAAACAATTACCGCCTACTGCTTTTTTCCAACAGGGAATCGCAGAAGAGTACGATTGGGATGATATTGGTGATGAAGAATTTGCAATCTTTGAAAGCATTCTCGACCAATGTAAATCGATAGGTCTACCTGAAAAGATGCTCAGGTGGCACTATCGCAGTAAACATGAGTCTTTAATCGCCTTTTCCAATAGACGATTTTACTTAGATAGGTTGATTACATTCCCATCTTGCCGACTTAGGCATGAAACTCTGGGTATCAAGTTTTATTATGTTCCTGATGGCGTATATGACAGGGGTGTTAAAAGAAACAACCCTCGGGAAGCACAAGTCGTTACAGACTTGGTCTTTGATCATTTGCGTCAATACCCAACTAAAACACTCGGAATTGTAGCTTTTAACTTACAACAAATGACTACTATAGAAGATGAGATTGAGCTACGCCTAAGGGCTCAGCCTGAATTCGAACAATTTTTTAAGGAGGATCGACTTGAGGGGTTTTTTGTTAAGAATTTGGAGAACGTGCAAGGTGACGAACGGGATGTCATCATCTTCAGTATAGGGTATGGATATGACCAGAATAAACGAATCACCATGAATTTTGGTCCACTGAATAAAGCTGGGGGGGAGCGTAGGCTTAATGTTGCCGTAACCCGTGCACGTGAGAAGGTTAAACTTGTCAGTTCAATCAGGGCATCAGATATTGACTTGAACGCTACTCAAGCTGCTGGTGTACTAAATCTATATCACTATTTGGATTATGCTGAACGAGGATTATCAGCACTGGAACTTTCGCACCCTCAGGGCTCAGGTGAGTACGAATCACCACTTGAGGAGGACATTGCTAATGAAATTAGGCAATTGGGCTATCAAGTTATACCCCAAGTGGGTTGTAGTGGCTACCGAATTGATTTAGGTGTAATTAATCCAACTGAACCAGGCCACTTTTTATTAGGAGTGGAATGCGATGGAGCAACCTATCACTCCGCTTACACCGCGAGAGACCGAGATCGGCTTAGACAACAAGTGCTAGAAGCGTTTGGCTGGCGCATACATAGGATATGGTCACCCGATTGGATAAGCAAACGAGACTCAGAGTTAAAAAAACTCAAGCAAGCTATTGAGGATGCGAGACAGCATATTTTACATCATTTCAAAAGTGAAAATCCTGACTCGGAATACAGAGCAATCCAAACCTTTAACTTCCAAATAGAAACGCAGATAGTTAAGCTTCAACCCGATGAGAAAACCGGAATTCTGGCTGAAACGATTCCATATAAAGTTTGTAAACTTAAACCCAGTAGCAAGATTGGGTCAGAATTTCACCTTCCTCAACATAGACAAGAGCAAAGCCAACTCATCGCAAAGTTGGTAGAACAAGAGGGACCAGTTCATATCCAATACGCGGCACGTAGGTTAATTAGTGCATGGGGATTAGGACGGATGGGCCCGCGAGTTGTGAAAGCTATCAAAGAAGCTGTGAAACTCTGCCAGAAAGAAGGTACCTTGAAAAGAGAAGGAAAGTTTTTATGGCCACCGCACGTTACAAAGGTATCTGTACGAGTTCCAGTTGACGGCGTTCCAGAGACGTTTAGAGCGATTGAGCACATCCCCACCGAAGAGATTAAAGATGCGATGCTTATTATAATTCGGCATGGCCTTAGTATTAGCGTTGAATCCCTTCTAATAGAAACAGCGAGAATCTTTGGGTTTAACAGAACCGGAGACAACATTAGAAAGGAATTACTAAAGGTATTCAAAGAATTACTGGAAGAAGGTATGATCGTCCAGAGTGGCGGTTTCGTAGCTCTAAGAACAAACAAGACATAGAATTTATGAAACATTACCTTGCTTGACAACTTACTTACAACTAGCAGTCCATTACCAACTTATACCGTAATTAGTTCAGCACTTTTTTGCAATAGTTAAATTCACTTTCCAAGCACATCATTCCTTTCTCCACGGAATAAGACCAGGAAAACAACACCGATTATTATCCCTGCTCCTCCGATCAATTTTATAAAAGATGGCAGGTCGTCAAAGATGAAAAAGGAGAAAAGAATTACGAAAAGAGATTCCATAGGCATCACCGCAGTTGAACGGGAAACATCGAGAAGCTTGATTGACTGAAACTGGCATGCCTTTGCGATATACGCCCCAGTTAGACCTCCGAAAGCCATTAGCACCAGGTCCGTTAATCCAGGAATCTGAAATCTTCCGGTTATTACTAAATATATGAAAGCTACTATCGCTACTCCAAGGGCCCTTAAATTGGCGACGGTCAGCATATTCAGGTCCTGAGCGATTTTTTTAACAAGGAAAGACAGGAGCGAGTAGAAAAAAGCAGAAAGAAGAGCCATTAGCGTTCCAAAAATCAAATAACCTTCTCTCTGATAGGCAACAATTATACCACCTGCAATCGTAACTATTATTCCCACAGTTTCTCCTTTATTTAATCTCTCACCCAGGAAAATAATTCCTAATAACAACGAAAAAAGGGTTTGAGATTTCATAAGAAATGAGGTGAGAGGAGGGCCTATAGTTCTCAGAGAGAAAATCCAGAGAGCGGCGCCTACGGCGGTTACTATAGAGCTGAGGATAAATATAGTTGTGTATTTTTTTAGTTGTCTTAGCTCACTTCTCTGCGAGCGAAACATCATTACTGCGAATATCGAAAAAAAGAATGCCCCAAAGAACCAGTAAAAGGTCACAGTCTCAGGGTTTAGATCTTTGTTTACTGCCTTCCCAAACACATAAGAGAGAGCAGTAAAGAAGGCAGTGCTCACCAAAAACAAATAACCTTTTAGAGGAAATTTGTTTGTTTTTACCCCCAGCTTTAGTAATTCACTCATGTATAGTTTGCCGTTTATGAGTATTTAGCTACAGATAAAACGATGCAAGATGCAGGATGCAAGATACAGGATAAATCGTGCATCATGAATCATGAATCATGAATCCGAGTATTGTCACTCTTTCTCCACCACCACGCCAACACCGAGCCTGATATGTTATGCCATACACTAAACATAGCAGACGGGAGTGCCGCAAGCGCTCCGAAATGCGCTTTCGCAAGTGCCACACCAAGCCCTGAGTTCTGCATCCCGACCTCTATTGATACTGCCCTAGCCTTGAAATCATCCATCCCCAATAGCTTTGCAATATAAAAACCGAGAGCAAGCCCTATCACGTTATGAAGCATAACTGCAAGGCCAGTTTTGAGACCGACTTTTCCAATCGTCCCGGCGTTTGACGCAACTATTACCCCCACAATAAAGATAATGGTAACCGAAGAAACCATGGGAAGAATCTCGATTGCGGTTTTAACCTTCTCTTTAAACAAGCTTCTTACGCCAAGCCCAAGCGCCACGGGAATAAGGATAATTTCGAATGTAGAAATAAACAGCTTTAGAACAGGCACAGGAATCCAATGCCCGGCAAGAATATAGGTAAGGAGGGGAGTGAGAACTGGAGAAAGTATCGTAGATACGGATGTCATGGTTACTGAAAGAGCAACATCTCCTCTTGCCAGATAAGTTATTACATTCGAAGCAGTACCTCCCGGACACGAACCCACAAGCACAACACCGGCTGCAATAAGGGGTTCAAGCCCCAGAACCTTTGCAAGAGCAAAACCTGTAAAAGGCATAATCCCATACTGAGCCACAAAACCTGCCGCCACGTCCTGGGGCCTTAAGATCACCCTTTTAAAGTCCGCTCCGGTAAGGGTTATTCCCATACCGAACATTATTACCCCTAGGGCAGGAGTGATGAGATAAGCTAATTTTGCAAAAGTTTCAGGATACGTATAGGCAAGAATTGAAAATCCAATTATCCAGAATGTGAAATAATTTGTAAAGACGGTGTTTAGGGACTTGAGAGCTTTCAAGATTTTCTTTTTAGGGACGAATTTCTATTGAAGCGAAAAACTACATAAGATTTTACGGGGTGTCAATCAGTTTGGTCGGATTTATTGGGACACAAGAAGCTAAAAACAAATCACTTCTTCTCTGGAGGAGGTTGCACTACGGCTATTGCGAGTTTGGAAAAGCCATGGGTTCTTACTGTATCCATTAACTCAACTACTTTGCCATGCGGGACGGAATCATCAGCCCGGATTATTACGAGGGATTCCTTATTCTGATTTTTTCTCAGGGTCTCAGAAAGTCCTTCCAAAGTGGTGGTTTTGTCATTAAGATATAGTTTCCCGTCTTTTGTTAGATTAATAGTAAGTTGCTCAGTTTTTACAGGTTCGGCAGAAGCAGCCTTTGGAAGTTTTATGTTTATACCGCCCGAGGTTGCCGCAAAGCTCAGAGAAAGGGCAAAAAATATAAGAAGATTAAAGACCGTATCAACTATTGGTGTAATATCAAGCGCTGCACCTAACCCGCTTTTATTTCCATTCTCTTTTCTAAACCTCATCTTGCAATATCCCTCGGTTTCTCTTTTTTATCGCTGACAAGAAGCACCTCTTCCATTATTCTTCTTCCTTCTTCTTCCATTTCAGATATAAGATTATCTGCTTTTCCCAATGTGTACTTATATGCTATATAGGCGGGAATTGCGACCAAAAGTCCAAATGCCGTTGTGTAAAGCGCCTCGGATATCCCGCCGGCAAGGCTGGGTGGATTTACTATTGTCTGTTCGGATATAACTTTAAATATCTTTATCATTCCAGAGATCGTTCCGAGGAGTCCAAGGAGGGTGCTCACGTTGCTTATAGCACCTAGTCCTTCTATATACCGTCCGACCTCTTGTGCCTCCTTTCGACCTACAACTTCTATTTCTTCTTTCAGTTCTTCCTTAAATTTATTCGAGTTTTCTATTGCGGCAAGTGCGATTCTTGCAATCGAAGAACCATTTGTACGAGAAATGACCGTGGCCTCTGGGATCTTTCCCTGAGAAAGAAACCCATAAAGATCATTAAGAAATTGCTCCGGAATTATTCTTTGAACCCTGAGCGTCCACATTTTCTGGAGAAATATCGAAAGCCCTACGACAGAGCAGAGAAGGATAGGATACATAAAAACCCCACCCTTTTTCATAAATTCAACAACACTGCTGTCCCAAATCATTAAAGCCTCCGCTTCTAAACGAAAATGAAATACTATGCAAGTTCAATCGAACAAAACATAAGTTTCCTATTTGATTAAATAGAATATACGTGGTGTGTAACCAGGTCAACAAATTATTACTTTGACTATTTCTTTTAGCAGGTTCTTTAAAACAGTTAAATAGGGTATTTAAAAAGTATTAGTCTTTATCTTAAGCGATCGGGAATAACTTCACCCCGAATCAAATCCTCATATTTTTCCCTTTCCCTTACTACAAAAAATTCCCCTCCTCTTACTATGACCTCAGGAACCCGAGGACGGGTGTTATAGTTAGAAGACATGACAAACCCATAAGCGCCGGCACTCAGAATTACAAGATGGTCATCCTTTTTTACCTTAGGAAGACGCCTATCTTTTGCAAAAAAATCTCCTGACTCACAAATGGGTCCCACTATATCCACAATTTCATCATCCCCAAGGCTCTTATCCACTGTAAGGATCTCATGGTAAGAATCGTAGAATGCGGGGCGGATTAAATCATTCATCGCAGCATCCACTACGACAAAATTCTTAGACTTTCCTCCTTTTAGATAAAGCACTTTTGTTAGAAGGGCTCCCGCATTTCCCACAAGCGACCTTCCAGGTTCTAGGATGAGTCCGTATGAGTTATCCATTTCTTTCATTATGATATCCGCATACCCCTTTGGATGGGGTGGACTATCCTCTTTCTTATACTTTATTCCGAGTCCTCCTCCAATATCAATATATTGGATGTTTATCCCTTCTTTCCTTAGAACGTCGGCGAGTTTAACCAGTTTCCTCACGGATTCCATAAAAGGCGAGAGATCAAAAATCTGAGAACCTATGTGAGCGTCTAACCCTACAATCTCAATTCCCTCCATGCCCGCGGCCTTTTTATAAACTTCTACCGCCCTGTCAATTTCAATGCCAAATTTGCTTTTCTTAAGTCCAGTAGAAATGTAAGGGTGAGTTTTTGGGTCAATATCTGGATTTACTCTAAGTGCGATCCTCGCCTTTTTGCCTAATCCTTTTGCAACCCCATTTAGCACATAAAGCTCCTCTATAGACTCTATATTAAAGAACAGAATTTCTGCCTCAATTGCGGCTTTCATTTCTTCTTCCGTTTTACCAACTCCTGAGAAGACAATCTTTGACGGGTCTCCATCAGCACGCAAGACTCGGATTAATTCTCCACCTGAGACAATATCAAATCCGGCTCCCAGCTTTGCAAAGGTCTTTAAAACTGAAAGGTTTGAATTTGCCTTTACCGAGTAGCATATGAGAGGGTCTATTCTGGAAAATGCATCACGCAAAACGTTAAAATTCTCGACTAAAGTCGAATAACTGTAGATATAACAAGGAGTACCAACAGCTTGCGCAATTTCTTTTAACGAAACATCTTCTACGTAGAAATCGTTATCCTTGTACCCAAAACGATACTGCATTTTTAACGTTCTCCTTTTGCAGCTTAACTATTTGACCGCTAATAGACAGGACTAGGTATTAGGTTTTCAGTGACAACAATTAAGTTAAAACCTAACAGGCAACACCTCAAACCTAATCCAACAATGTCAATTGGCTTCGTGTTGTGGTTCCTGCAATCCCCCTCTTAAACGCTATAACAAATCCTAGCACCTGGCCTCTCAGTGAACTCACGACGAAAACCGACTATAGCCTGCGATTTCGCGGCTTAAGACCTTCGAATTATATTATATTTATCAGAAAAGTTAAACAAAGGGAATCTATATAATAAAAAAGAATCGGGGCAGCTACCTACTTTCCCACTCCCGTACGGGAGCAGTATCATGGGCCTTGAAGAGCTTAACTTCCGGGTTCGGAATGGGACCGGGTGTTTCCTCTTCAGTATAGCCACCCAGATTCGGGTATAAAATTTAACTGAGTGTAAAAATATGTCAAGCCCCATTACAGTTGAAATATATTCTTAAAAATGCTTTAATTTACCCTTATGGAAGAACTTATAAACAAATTTATTGGAGCACTTGACAGAAGAGAAACAACCAAAGAGACTTATCTCAAAGCCCTTCGAGAGTTTGCCAAGTGGCTGGGAAAAAGCACTCCTTTAATACTGACCTCCCACGATATTCAACTTTATAAGGAATTTCTGGCTTCTAAGAATCTATCTCCAACCTCGCTTTCCACCTACCTTACGGCTGTTAGGAGATTCTACTACTATCTAATTTCAGTAGATATGGTCACCGAAAACCCCGCGAAGAAAATTAGAGGAAGCGGAAGACCACAAAGGCATCTTAGAGATCCACTATCTCATGATGAAGTAAAAAATCTGCTGGATGCGATTGATCCGTCCTCTTCAGTAGGACTCAGAGACTGGGCAATGGTAAACTTTATGGTAAGGTGTGGCCTTAGCGAAATAGAAATCGTAAGGGCAAATGCTGGCGATATAAAAGTTAAGGGGGGTAAGCAGGTGATCTTTGTTCAGGGAAAAAGCAAAGATAAGAAAGACGAATATGTAATACTTACACCTTCCGCACGAGAAGCACTTGAAAAATATCTTGAAGGCAGAGGGAAAACCAATGAAGATGAACCATTATTTTGTGGTGTAGGAAATAGGGCGAAAGGAGAAAGAATAACAACCCGTGCGATAAGGGAGAGGGTGAATTATTATCTTAACCTTGCGGGACTTAAAAGAAAGGGGATAACTCCATATAGCCTTCGACACACAGCAGCACTTCTTGCAATCGAAAGCGGAGCAGCAGTTTCAGAAGTAAAACAAATGCTTCGTCATAAAACAATTGATTCTACTCTAGTTTACTTTGAAGAATCAGAGGAATTAAAGAGAAAAGATAAAATATAAAAATCTATTCGGCTATTTGCTTTGATTCAGAAAACTGACAAGCCAGCTAAAGAAGAGAAGATTAAATCCGAAATTTAGCTATTCTTCTTCTAAACAAAACTCTTTATTGGATAAACTCTACCTGCGCGTTTTAACTTTTTTATTGCTTTTACTTCGATTTGCCTGATTCTTTCTCTCGTCACCTGAAATTCCTGACCCACTTCTTCAAGTGTATGCTCTCTTTCCCTATCTATGCCAAAGCGAAGCCTTACTATACTCTCCTCCCTGGTGTTAAGAACCGAATAGAGGGCATCTTTTATTATCTGCTTGAGTTCTTTCATTTCAAGAACTTGAAGCGGGGATGTCGTGTTTATATCCTGTATAAAATCAATAAGTTTACTATCTTCCTCATCCCCGATCGGAGTCTCTAGAGAAATCGGATCCTTTGCAATTCTAAGAATCCTTGTAACTTTGTCAATCGGCATACCAACTCTCTTCGCTATTTCTTCAGGGAAAGGCTCACGCCCCAGTTCTTGTACAAGAAGCCTCGATACTCTTATAAGTCTGTTTATAGTCTCTGTCATATGAACTGGAATTCTTATTATTCTTGACTGATCCGCAAGAGACCGGGTTATCGCCTGCCTTATCCACCATGTAGCATAGGTAGAAAACTTGTATCCTCTGTTATATTCAAACTTATCAACAGCACGCATAAGCCCCATGTTTCCCTCCTGAATCAAATCCAAAAAAGGAAGACCACGGTTAATATATCTTCTTGCTATGCTAACAACGAGCCGCAGATTAGATTCAATCAATCTCTTTCTCGCTCTGTAAGCTCTCTCCTCTCCAGCCTCGATTTTATCTAGAGACTTTTTAAGTTTCTGAACATTATCTCCAGCTTCTTTTATAAGACCATGGAGTTTCTTTTTTAGACTACTTCCTGTTTCCAGCGTTGCAGATCTACCATGCTTTTGAGATTCCTTAAATTCTTTTCGGATTTCGCTTATCTGGTTTATGTAACTTTTAACAACAGAAAGAATTTTATCCATCTGATTTTTATTTAGATTTATTTGTTCTAAAGAAGAAATAATCTTTTCGTTGTTTTCCTTTATCTTTTGTCTTAGAGATACTCTGCTTTCCATTGGTGACTTGCTAAGATTTTTCTTTATTTTTCCGTTAGCCAGATATAGTTTTTTAATCTCATTTATAGACCGCTTTATTCCGAGAAGTACTTCCTCCTCTCCTACATCATCCGACTCGTCATCAAGGGTGTTTGTTATATCTCTTACGTTGAGTGTGCCCTTTTTTAATTTTTCACCAAGATTAATCACCTCTCTAAGCATTAAAGAGGAACTAAGTATCGCTCTTGCCACCATCATTTTTCCTATCTCAATCTCTTTTGCTATCTGAATCTCTTCTTCTCTCGTTAGAAGTGAATGACAAGCTATTTCATGGAGATAGTATCTTATTAAATCATATTCACTCAGGCTCTGACCGTTTGTATTAAAATCCTTTGGGGGAGACAGTGTCTCTTCCGCTTTATCGTCTTGGTCATAATCCTTTTCATATATTCTCTCTTCAGGAAACTCCTCTTTTTCTTCTTCGTCCCCGAAAGAATCGCTAAGCAATGGGTCTGCAATGCTATCTTCTTCTCCCTCAGTTTCAAAGTGATACTCATCTTTTTTCTTAATCTTCATGAGCTTCCCCCTTTTATACTTTTCTCTTGTTCAACTAAGTCCCTGTATTCCTTAATTAGTTCCTTTTCTAGGATAAAATTCTTCATCGCTAAGGCCTGATCTATTTTAAGTCTTAAGAGTCTTAAGCTATCCTCCAATCTCCTGAGTTTTAAAGTTCGAATACAATCCCTTAGCATCTTCCACGCAGTCGCTTCATCAGGAACATCGTCAGAGAAAAAAACGGTCTCAGATATAATCTCTTGAACGGACCCGCTGCTAAATCTTATTAGAAGGGAAGGTACATCATCAAAACCGTTTAAAATAAGTTCTTTCAAAACAGTTTTGATATCGTTTTCAGAAATGAAATCAATTAAGTTTTCTTCACGCAAGTAGTTTAAATATTCCGGGAACTTAAGAACAATTTTAAGAATAAGTCGCTCTTGTGTATCGGCAGCCTTTTTAGTCTTAAACCTCTCTTTTTCCAATTTTTCGCTATACTTCATCAGAGATAAAAGCTCATTTTCCCTAACGCCGAAACTCTCCCCAGTCTTTTTTATATAATGGCTTTTTTCAATACTATCTTTAATCTTCTTAAGAACATCAGCTACTTCTTGAACTGCTCTACTCCTCGTTATTTTTCCTTCTTGAAAATCCCTTATATTTTTTTCTATGAAGATATCTAGAAGCGGTGCTGCACCTTCAACCAACCTTTGAAATTCATCTTGTCTGCCAGCAGAAATAAATGACGAGGGATCGTCTCCTTTAGGTAAAACAACCATAAGAGGTGATACTCCCTCCTCGAGAAAAACCTGAAGAACCCTAAGTGAAGCTTTTATCCCAGCTTCATCTCCATCAAACACAACTACTACTTTATCAGTGTACCGCTTAAGGAGCATTGCGTGGTCGCGTGTTAAAGAAGTTCCTAACGTGGCAACAGCATTTTTTATTCCCGTAAAGTAAAGAGAAAGAAAATCCATGTAGCCTTCTACGACTAATGCCTTGTCAAATTTTCTTATAAAATCCCTGGATTTATCAAGCCCGAATAAGACGCTTTTTTTGTGATAAATTTCCGACTCAGGGGAGTTCATATACTTAGGCTCATCTCCGTCTAGAGTCCTCCCTCCAAACCCAACCACCTTGCCATCAATGTCTTTTATTGGAAACATTATCCTCTTTCTAAACCTATCATAGTAGCCGTCTTTATTATTTCTTTTAATTACAAGCCCGAGTCTCTCAGCTACACTAAGTGGAATGTTTTTAGCCGTTAAAAATTGAACTAAAGTATCCCATTCATCAGGAGCATATCCCAGTTGAAATTCTTTTATTATCTCTAATGAGATCCCCCTTCCTGCTAAATAGTCTATAACCTCTTTGCTCCGTTTGCTCCTACGGAGGAATTCGTGGTAAAAACTACAAACCAAAGAATTTGTCTTGAATAAAATATCTCTCTTAGATCTATTCTTTACACTTATAGAGGATTTTTCAAGTTTAACATCAGCTCGCCTAGCAAGTTCCTTTACAGATTCGGAAAATGTAAGGTTGTTATAACGCATTATAAATCCGAATATATCCCCTCCCGCCCCACAGGCAAAGCAGTGAAAGACCCCTTTTTCTTCATTTACATGAAGAGACGGATTCTTATCGTCATGAAATGGGCAAAGACCCACATAACTTTTCCCCGACCTTCTGAGGGACAGGTAATTTTCTATGAGGTTTACAATACTTAACCTCCTTTTTATCTCCTTAATAACTGATTCATACGCTAAATTTTCCATGCAAAAAAACAGATTTTAAAGAAGTTTCAATAACCGGTTTTAACGAAGAATGGAATAGAACAAAACAGTCTAGGAAAAACAACTTCAAAATGTTGGCCCCCCTTCCGGTGTTAAAATTCAGGCAGCACTAGTTTCTGAGGTTTTAGTTTCTTCCAGCCTTTTCTACAAAACGCTTTTTTGAGGTAAATAATCTTTTTTCCTTTCTTTCACTTGGCTTTTCATAGAACTCTCTCTTTCTTACTTCGGAGAAAACTCCTCCTTTTTCCACCTGCTTCTTGAATCTCTTAAGCGCGCTGTCAATACTCTCATTGTATCCAACTACAATTCCCGGCAGTTATAACCCTCCAAGAGCTTGGAAAGATTTGTCTTACACCCTAAAGTATTAGAATTGTCTTGTCAAGTACAGCTAAGAACTGTACTTTTTAATATTTTAACAAAGACCTTTGTTCACGTAAAATGGAACCCAAACACAATTTTAATTTTTTACAGCCGTATTTTTATATCAAATCATTGACGTTAAATCAATAGTACTTTAGTGGTATCCAGTACTAGTACTAGATTTATAAAAACTGAACGTTTCAATTGGGAAAGTAGCCTCTGGGGTAGTGTATATTGCGCGTATCTTAGATGACACTGGAAGGGCAAAGCTAAAAACCATTTTATGAGCTAAACAAAAAGAATTGAGCATTCGATAAACTGCTACTCTTTTTACTCCTTTCTAGGAAAAACTCCAACCATTTTCCGGTTTCTTAAGATCTCCTCTTCTTCTTTTTCTCTATCAACACTAGAGTAATCGTCTGGTTCATCTTTATCCTGACGGTGTTCTTCAAACCTTGCCATCCAAGAATCCTTTTTTTTTCTTATATCATCAATAAGGCCCATTCTCAGCCTCCTTAATAACTATAATATTAAAAAATACTCTTATGTTTTTCCAAAACAGTTCTCAGTTCACTGCTCTAGAGGCGGGTATTATATCAACTTCTTCTTTTATTTTAGGTATCATATCAGAGAGTACAATAAGTGTATCAGGATAGGGGTGACAGATTCCTACAGCATGTCCTTTCTCCTTCGAGATGCTTATAAGTTTTTCAATTTGAGACCTTATGTAATTTACACCCTGTGAACCTTGGTCAAGAAAAACGTCTCTTTGTGCAGTTTTTATCTTCAATTTCTTTGCTATCTCATATCCGGTTGTATTTTTAGAGGTTTTACTGTCAATAAAAAAGAGCCCCTCGTTTTGTATCCTCTCAAGAACCAAGCCCATAAGTTCACTATTCTCCATAAATTTCGACCCCATATGGTTATTCACACCTTTTATGTGAGGAACGGAAGCCAGATTCCTTTCAAGTTTGGCTAAAATCTCTTTTTTCGATAAGCCCACAAGAAGCACACCATCCCCGGCATCAACACCAGAATAGCCAGAGGAATCATTGGGTTCCATAGGGAGATGAAGTATAACATCCCATCCCTTTCTATGAGCCATCTCAGCGGCATATCGAGAATACGGAAGATTGGGTAGGACAGCAAAGTTAAGTGGGGCAGGCAACTTAATAAGCTCATCAATAGGCTCTCTATTTAACCCCAAGTCATCAACAATGATAACCACTTTAGGCCTTTCTTCTCTGAATATTTTCGTTTCAGGTTTTCTAATACTTGTTTCTTGTTGTATTATTTTTGCTTGTTCTATTGAAGAAGTAGAAACTTTTTCCTCCTTAACCGTTTCCTTGGATTCTTTGGCTGGTACTTTAGCATAGAAAACTAATCGGAGTTTATGCGTTGGAATATCATGGATTTCTATTTCTGATATAAGAGAACCGTCGCTCTTTTTGAATCTCTGATGAACATAAGGCTCGGAAAGAGATTTTGTAAGAGTTTCTTGAACTTTCTTCTTGGTAATACCCTCAGGAATATCAATTCTAATATCTTTAAATTCCCAGGTAATTCCGCGTTCGTGTATTTTCGAAACATTCTGAGATCTAACCTCTTTTATAGAAACATCCAGATTAAATAGCGCATACGCAACACGTCTATCAACGTCCTCTACAAGCTCAGCAAGATCCAAAGAAGAAAAACGTTTTTCAGGAACTTCTTGGTAAAGCTTTTTTTTAATATAAGAGAGACCATATAGGCTAAGTACAACAAATATAATAAAACCCAGAGTAAAAATAAAAACTCTGCCCCCACTTGTTCCCTTCGCTCTATATCTCTTTCTTGTTTTTATTCTAGCATATGTTCTTAGCCTTCTACTCAAAAAGAAAAGTCTCCTCTAGCCTTTTGGGAAAGCCTCGGTGAGTTTGTAAGCTTTAATGACCTCTAACGCTCTCTCAAGCTGTATATCCCTATCCTTGTCATTTTCAACAATTATATCCGGCATTACACCAACTTCATTAATAGACCTTCCGCTCGGAGCATAAAATTTAGCCGTAGTAAGCTTAAGACCAGATCCGTTTTCTAACCTTATTATGGTCTGAACCGACCCTTTACCGAATGTTTTTGTGCCAAGAATAGGTGCCCTTTGACTGTCTTGAAGTGCCTCTGCAACAACTTCAGAAGCACTGGCACTTCCCTTATTAACGATCACTATAAGGGGATAGTTCTGTAATTTTCCATTTTTTGTAGCGTAGTATTCAGTAGGTTGTGTCCCTGATTTTCCCCTAACGCTAACTATAAGTCCCCTATCCATAAATTCATCCGCTACCTCCACGGCTTGGGTAAGCAAACCACCTGGGTTATTTCTTAAATCAAGAACAATCCCTTTGAGTTTTCCTCCGTTTGCAGCTTCCAGTTTTAGTAGGGCGTCCCTTAACTCCTCCGATGTTTTTTCTTGAAACTGAGATAGCTGTATGTATCCAATATGATTATCTACTAATTTGGATTTAACGCTTTCTACACGGATAATGTCTCTAATTAAAGTTACCTGTCTGGGATTCTCAGTTCCTTTACTTTTTACAGTAACTCTTACGGAACTTCCCTTAAGACCACGAAGCAGAATTACAGCTTCGTACACAGTCATTCCTCGAGTTGATTTTCCATCAATTGCAATTATCTGATCTTCTGGTTTAATACCCGCCTTTGCAGCAGGTGTACCATCAATAGGAGTTATCACCGTAAGTACGTCGTTTTCAAGTGTAATCTCCATTCCCACACCCCCGAACTCGCCTGTAGTTCCTATCTCAATCTCTTTGTATCGTTCAGGCGTAAGATATACCGAATAGGGATCAAGCGTCTTTAACATTCCTTCTATTGCGCCAGTAGTAAGCTTTCCGGGATTAACTTCTTCGACGTAATTTCTTTCGATTAAATCCAGCACTCTTGTAAAATCAGAAAGCCCTTTATATGCGGACTCATCCTGAGCTAAAGTATTTACCGTGGAAATGACAAGAAATAGAGGCAAAAGAATTATGGAAAACCTTTTCATATTACCCCCCACTTTAAAGTAATGGTTAACGTTAAAAAACCCAATATTCCTATAAATACTACTCAAAGTAGTTTAAAGATAATTTTAAACCTTTTGTAATTCTAATTATAACACTATAATCCTACTGACTTTCTATTGGAATTAAATTCCAGAAGTTCGTGCACCGCTTGGACTATGTTTTTAGCCTTAAGGCCAAAGTATTCTAGAAGCTTCATTCCATCGCCCGATGTTCCAAATCTGTCTTTCATACCTATTCTTTTCATCGGTGTGGGACAGTACTCTCCAAGAACCTCGGCAACGGCTCCTCCCAACCCTCCGATTATGCTATGATCCTCTGCCGTAACTACAGCCCCGGTCAGTCTCGCAATTTCAACTATCGTTTGGACATCAATAGGTTTCACAGTAGAGACATTAACCACACTGGCACTGATTCCCTCTTTCTCCAGAATCTTTGCCGCCTGAAGTGACTCGTATACCATAATGCCTAAAGCGAAAATCCCCACATGTTTCCCTTCTCTGAGAACAGGAGCCTTTCCAACTTCAAATCCATAAGATTTCTTAAAAATTGTTGGAAACTTAGGTCTTGCAAGACGCACGTAGGTCGGCCCTTTGTGTTCTATAATCGTTTTTATCACTTTTTCGGTTTCCACGGAGTCAGCAGGAACTATCACGGTCATATTAGGAAGAACCCGCATGAGAGCAATATCTTCTAGCGCCTGATGTGTAGCTCCATCTTCTCCTACCGTAACGCCAGCATGAGTTGAGACTATTTTTACATTGAGCTTTGGAAATGCAATTGACTGCCTGATATGTTCCCACGCACGCCCCGTAGCAAAGACGGCAAATGTACTTGCGAAAGGGATTTTCCCATAAAGGGCAAAACCCGCAGCTGTTGCCATCATATCCTGCTCAGAAACACCCATTGAAAAGAATCTATGTGGAAACTCTTTCCCAAAAAGATTAGTCTTGGTTGAAACCGTAAGGTCAGCATCGAGAACAACCAAATCAGGATACTTACTTCCCAGTTCCACAAGGGTTTTTCCATAAACCTCTCTTATATAAACATGTTCAGTGACCTCATCCAATACGAAGTCGCTGACTTTCGATCTACTCATGCCGCTTCTCCTAATTCATTTAATGCTATTTCAAGCTCGTCATCGGTGGGTGCGACACCATGATATTTACCCTGGTTTTCAAATATAGAAACCCCTTTTCCTTTAATCGTATTTGCAATTATTACAAAAGGTTTTCCCTTTGTTCGCCTTGCCCTGTCAAATGCCCCAAGAAGACTGGAAAAGTCGTGTCCGTCAGGGAGGACTTCCACCTCCCAGCCAAAGGCAAGCCACTTATCAGCAACCGGCTCTATATCTTTAATCTTATCCATAGCACCGTCATTCTGAAACCTGTTTCTATCAACAATTGCACAAAGGTTATCTAATTTTCTATAAGCCGATGTCGTAATCGCCTCCCATGTCGCCCCTTCTTGCAGTTCACCGTCGCTTAGGAGAGCATAGACCCTTATATTTTTCCCATCCATTTTGGCCGCAAGAGCTATTCCGTTTGAAGCAGAAAGCCCATGTCCCAAGGAACCCGTTGTTGCTTCAATTCCAATATCTAGGTCGTATTCCGGATGTCCTTGAAGTCGGCTTCCCGGTTTTCTCAGAGTCATAAGGTCTTCACGGGGAAAATAGCCCGCATTAGCAAGCACACTGTAGAGCGCGGGAACACCATGCCCTTTTGATAAAATAAACCTGTCTCTATCCTCCCAGCGAGGATGTGTTGGGTCATGTCTAAGTTCAGAAAAATACAAAGTTACAAGAATCTCAACTGAAGAAAGCGAACCGCCTGTATGACCGGATTTTGCATGATGAAGTGCTCTTAGAAGATCTATTCGTACATTTCTTGCTACTTCTTTTAGCACACTAATTTCTTTTGTTTTTTCAAACATTTTTTATCGCTTTATTCTTGAATAAACTCATACTTGAAAGTCACTATAATATAATCTTACACGCCAAGTTGTCAAACAGACTAAGATGAAATCATAGGTCTTATAAATTAATCCCACAAGCATCTATTACGCTTCTTGAACTCACTTTTAAAATCAGCTACTTTATTAACCTTAAAGAGAAGAAAGGCTGAAATGAAAAAAACAATTACAGGCATTTTTGAAAGGTTCTTTGGAAGTTATGGAGAGATTTGTATTCAGTTCTCAAAAAACCGGTTTATTCTTTTTAGAGTTTTGCTTATCCCCGTCTTAGTATTTATATATGCACTCACTTTTCTTGTCATTTTAACCGTAGTTTTGATTGTGTTAGTTATTGTATTGCCAATTTCAATGATTTCTGAATTAAAAACCTTTAGCTTTTTCGGTAGGCAGTAGATAGTGAGCTGGAATTCTGGAAAACTTCCTACTAGTATTTTTAACGAATCCATAGTGTTATAATTACATAAACTATGAAAGGGAAACTGGAATCGCTTCTCAATAATAACAACCTTCCGAGACACATAGTAATCATAATGGATGGAAACGGAAGATGGGCAAGGAGAAAGGAGCTTGACCGAATAAGCGGCCATAGAGAAGGAATGAGATCCGTTAAGTCAGTGGTAAAAGCCGCAAAGGAATTAGGAATAAAAGCAGTTACGCTTTATGCCTTTTCCGCGCAGAACTGGAGAAGACCAAAGGATGAGGTAGATGCCCTTATGGAACTCCTAAAGCAGTATCTTATCAAAGAGGCCAACACGCTAGTTGAAAAGGGAATCAAGCTAAACGCAATTGGAAGACTCTGGGAACTTCCCCCCGATGTCTACCAAGTACTCATAGAAACGACTGAAAAAACCGTGGACTGCAGGGAAATGACTCTTACACTCGCTCTCAGCTACGGCGGAAGGGAAGAGATAGTTGACGCTATAAAAAAAATAATTTCAAGCGATATCTCAATAGAAGAGTTAAACGAAGAGAACTTCTCCAAGTTTCTCTATACCGCAGACCTTTTAGAGCCCGATCTTCTTATTCGGACAAGCGGTGAGATGAGGCTTTCTAATTTTCTTCTCTGGCAGCTTGCGTACACAGAAATTTATGTCACGAAGACCCTGTGGCCCGATTTTAGAAAAAGGCACCTTATAAAGGCAATTCTTAATTACCAAAACCGAGAGAGGAGATTCGGACTTACGAGTGATCAAATAAGAAAAAGGAAAGTGCAGTGAAAAACATTTCGATTCTTGGTTCGACAGGTTCAATAGGGTGCCAGACACTTGAAGTTATATCTCGATTTCCCCATAGATTTTGTATAAAAGGACTTGCCGCAGGGAAAAACATCAATCTTCTTAAAGAACAGATTTCAAAATTTAGCCCTAAGATAGTGTCCGTTCAGGAAGAAAAAGATGCGTATATGCTCTCAAAGGAATTGCCTCCGGGGTCAGTTGAGATTTTATGGGGGGAGAATGGTGCAGGCGCTGTTGCTTCTTACGCCGAAGCGGACTTGGTCGTTTCCTCAATGGTTGGAGCATCGGGGTTAAAACCAACCTTATCAGCAATAAAAGCTGGGAAAAATATAGCTCTTGCGAATAAAGAAGCCCTCGTAATGGCAGGCAGTATTCTAATAAAAGAATCTCAAATATACGAAATCAAACTAATTCCTGTTGACAGCGAACATAGTGCACTGTTTCAGGCTCTAAACTGCGGCGAGAAAGAGTTTGTAAAGAGGCTTATTTTGACCGCTTCAGGAGGTCCGTTTCTAAAAGTTCCTAAGGAGAAAATGGGTGATGTCACCGTAGAGGTTGCATTAAATCATCCCACATGGAAAATGGGAAAGAAAATAACAATAGACTCAGCTACTCTCATGAATAAGGGATTCGAGGTAATCGAAGCAAGGTGGCTCTTTGGAATTCCGCCAGAAAGCATCTCCGTGTGGATTCATCCGCAGAGCATAGTCCACTCAATGGTAGAATACGTTGATGGTTCGATTATCGCGCAGATGAGCATTCCGGATATGAAAATTCCCATTGCTTTTGCGCTATCTTATCCCGAGAGAATCCCTATGGATAGAGACGAGGTTTTCCCGGTAACCTTTAGCGAACTCACTTTTGAGGAGGCTGATTTTGAGAAGTTTCCTGCACTTTGCCTTGCCTACAGAGCACTTGAAGAAGGCGGAACGATGCCAGCCGTAATGAATGCTGCAAATGAAATAGCGGTTGCCGCTTTTCTTCAGGGGAGGTTAAAATTCATAGAAATTGTGAAAGTGGTTATGCAGACGATGGAAATTCATAAAACCCTTCCGGGGGATACTATTGAGCAGATTCTTGAAAGTGATTCCTGGGCAAGAAAAACCGCAGAGTCATTAACAAGGAAAGGTATCGAACACCGAATTAACGTAAGAGACGGGGTTTCAGGTGTTAGGTGACAATTACTTGTCAATAAATAACAAACAAGACTTAAGCAACCCATTTGTTTTGTTTAAATAATTTGCATGGGAGAGAAATAACAATGTACACAATTTTAGCTTTTCTCTTTGTGATAGGAATCTTAGTATTTATACATGAACTTGGACATTTCCTCATAGCAAAATGGTGCGGAGTAAGGGTGGAGAAATTCTCTCTGGGATTTGGAAAGAAAATCTTTGGATTTAAAAGCGGAGAGACCGAGTATCTAGTTTCCATGCTTCCTCTGGGTGGTTATGTAAAAATGTACGGTGAAGGTGGAGAGGGAAATCTTATCGTGGATCATGTAGAAACTGGCTCAAAAGCCGAGAAAGCCGGATTTAAATCAGGGGATAAAATAACCGGCATCTATGGAATAGATCTTGTCTCTTTTTCAAGATGGAGCGAGCTGGAATACAGTTTAAGAAAAGTTCCTGAAAGAGAGTATGTATTTTCTATAGAAAGGGATGAAAAAAAACTAACTCTTAAATCCAAATTAGAAAACTTAGATGGAATAAAAGCGTTCTCAGAAAAAGAGTATGGTAGGAGTTTTTCTAATCAGTCTATATTAGAAAGATTAGGCATTGTTATTGCTGGTCCCTTTATGAATTTCCTACTTCCATTTCTCTTTTTCCCCATAATTTTCATGCTTGGCATTGGTGTTTCAGCTTACCTAGAACAAACCCCTGTTATCGGTTATGTTGAGCCAAGCTCTCCAGCAAGCGAGGGAGGATTCAAGAAAGGAGATACAATCCTCCAAATAGATGGCAAAGATGTAAGAACCTGGAGGGACGCAAATATAGCTTTTCAATCAAATCCAGATGCCATCTTAAATGTAAAAGCTAAAAGAAACGGAGAGATAAAAACGTTTCAAGTTAAAGCAGCTTCCTCTCCGGAAGGAATTGTAGCTGTAGGTATCGCGGAACATCTTGATGCCAAGGTCGGAAGCGTAATGGTCGGAACCCCTGCAGATAGGGCGAGACTTAAAAAGGGAGACCAAATACTTTCTGTAAACGATACTAAAATTTCAGACTGGTACCAGATGGCATCCATTATTAGAGGGAAAGTCAATGAAGAGATCACACTTCTTGTCAAGAGAGGAGATAATCAAATTGAAACTAAAATCTCTCCAGAACCACTACAGGAAACCGGACAGGGAGCGATTGGAATTACCCCATATAGAGAAGAGATAGTAAAGAAGTACGGTTTTTTTGAATCTATTTTTCAAGGAATAAAAGAAGCAGCCGAAATGATAGTCGAAGTTACGGTACTGCTTTTTTCATTCATCTACAAGCTTATCACCGGCAAAATAGCTCTCGGAACTGCGGGAAAAAGCATTGCCGGACCTCTTCTTATTGCTCAGGTTTCAGGCACGGCAGCAGAAAGCGGACTCGCTTCGCTTCTTCAGTTCACCTGTTTCATCAGCATCAACCTTGCTCTCATTAATCTCTTCCCCATTCCAATGCTAGATGGCGGACACGTGCTTTACCTTACAATAGAATCAATAAAGAAACGCCCGCTCAGTCAAAGAACACTTGAAATCAGCCAGCGTATAGGCTTTACCTTCTTAATCTTCATAATGTTTCTTGCTATTTACAATGATATTTCGAGGCTTAAAGGTACGATTATTGAATCTGTAAGCCGATTGATTGATGTGTTTAATTAGCTGCCCAAACGTGGATTAAAGCATTATAATTAACGGATGATTAAGCGAGTAGACGCGTTTGTAAGGGAGTATAGCAATAGTTCTCATCATAAGTTGACAAATTTTTGTGACTCGCCACTATTCCGAGCTTCTGTTAATTTCCTCCAAAAATGAGAATCCTTCAACTTGGAAAAGACAACTGGGCGAGAACTCGTCCTACAAAAGAAGGCCTTACTTTTCTGATGCTTAGCTTGTTTGTAGGGTTTGCAGCCCTAAATACCGGGAATAATTTGCTCTATCTGACCTTTGGGATGATGCTTAGCTTCATCGCCGCTTCTGGAATCATATCCGTGATAAACCTTTCAAAGATTGAAGTAAAATTCGATCCCCCCGAAGACGTTTTTGCGTTAACTCCAGAACCGCTTAAGTTTTCTGTTAAAAACCTTAAAACCCTTATCCCATCCTACTCGCTGACAATTGATATAGAGGGGAAAAAAGCATTTCTTTCTCATCTTCCTCCTAAAGTTACAAAGACCACAGCAGTGGAATTTATTTTCAAACGCCGAGGATGGAACAAGGTTCCTGAGGCTGTAATTTTCACAAGATTTCCTTTTGGTTTTTTTAAGAAATGGATAAGAGTTGACCTGGGCGATGAAGAAATTCTCGTCTATCCGAAGGTTGAAAAAATAGGCGTTGAAAAGGCCAAGTTCAAAGAGAGATTCGGCGAAATGGAATCGGACAGAAAAGGATTCGGTGACGATTTAAGGTCGCTTAGAATCTATAATGAAGGCGATAATCCAAAACTCATCCACTGGAAAACTTCGGCTAAAATTGGAAAGCTAATGCTTCGAGAACTCCAGGATAATGAAACAAAAAGGGTTTTAATTCACTTCAACCCCACAAAAAGTGAAAGCGAGCTTGAACGTCAAATAACTCATACAGCTTCAACTATTTTAGAGCTACTAGAACGCAACTATGAAGTAGAGTTTATCGCTCCGGATAGGACGTTTTCTCCATCAGAAATTGACAGATTCCCAAGACCCGTTCTTAGATACCTTGCGCTTTTTACTTGATAAGTTGGTGAAGGCACTCGTCACATGCTCTGAGCTTTGCTCCAATAACATTGGCGGAGTAGAAGATAATAACGGGACTTTTGTGATAAAAAAACACCCCGATATGGCTTGGCATGAGCATCCAACCGCCCCACAGCATTAAGGCGGCGGCAATGAAGACCATCCGGTCAAGTTTATTGCGAAGTCTCTTTTCATGCGGTTCTCCATGCTAAATGCTCAACGGAGGAGTTCACATGCCGGTAGCCCAGAAAACATCTGACAAGATGGCCTGCCGTCCTAAATTGCTTCGAGAATGATACTGACCTTTGCTTTCCCTCTTGGGAACTGTGCCAACTCCACCAGACGCTCGGGTATTTGAATTCTTCGGCCATAACCAAAAGAGCCGACTACAGTGGGCCTATGTTTGTAGTCTTCGTGAATCTGCTTATATGAACTCTGGAAAGACTTGAGGCTTTCCTCTTTCTCAATTTGATGAATGAGGCTAAACACCCACTTAGGTATAGATCCTCTCATTACTCTATCCATCTCGCGTATTGCGTGAGCGCGATAGGTGGGTAAGTCAGCACAATTAACAAGCGCCTGGTTTCTGTGATTGTATGCCTGAGCATCATGGCAAACCAGAACCATAGTTGTGCCGAGAGATGTAGCCACTATTCTTGGCGATTGCCTCCCTTTGCGAGTGCTGAATCCTGCAAGCCAGTTCTGTTCTTCAAGAACTGGAAAGCTCTTCCATGCTACAGTTTTGATTTCTCCGCTGTTTAGAACTACTGCGAACTGGCCGCCACCTATTTCGTTCTTGTCGAACACATCTACGCCAATCACGTAATCTCGCATTGAGCCTTTCAGTGTTTCGGCAACGGGCTTAACTCTCTCGCTGACAAGATTCGTTAGCTTGTCCAGAGTTCCTTTGGATTTCCACGATTTTCTGGTGAAATGCTCATTGAGGCAGATTTCGATAAATCCACCACCACTGACTACAAGTCTTACCTTAGGTAGCATGGACACTTCGTCGTCGATGGCTTTGAGGATATTGCCCATCAATGGAATATCATCGCGGGGTATCCAAAGCGGATGTAGTAACTGAGCCACTGGGCCAGAATTTCCGACGATGCGAAACCTTAGTTTTGCATTGATGCGTTTACCAGCTTTAGCACCCATGAGTTGGTGATCCCCAGGAGTTTCCCGCTATGTGCTACCGATAGCACTCTAACTAATAATTCGCCTGCATAAATGCAGTATAACATCCGAAACGGCACGTTATACTGCAAACCGTTGCTTTACACAATTCACGAGCGGATTCTAACTCAACGTCTCTCCCGGCTTAAGAGCTATGATCTCCATGTCCTTCATGTCTTTTGTAAGCTCTCTAAGCTGCTCAGGAGTTCCTGTAAGCAGCGGGAACGTGGCGTAGTGCATGGGAATTACGTACTTGGGATTAAGGAAACGACATGCGTATGAGGCTTCCTGCGGAGACATAGTAAAAAGATCTCCAATCGGAATCATGACAAGCTCAGGTTTATAGATTTCTGCAATTAGCTTCATGTCGCTAAATACTGCGGTGTCTCCAGAATGGTATGCTCTAAATCCGTTTTCAAACTCTATGACATAACCCACAGCTTCTCCGCCATAGATGATTTTTCCGTCATCGTCCTGTATGCCGCAGCTATGGTCTGCATGAACCATCGCGAATTTAATCCCGTCCACCGCCTGCGTGCCGCCCTTATTCATTGGCATGATCCCTTCAACACCCTTTGAGTTGACCCAGACGCAGGTCTCATAAATCCCGACCACTTTGGGATTGTGCTCTTTCCCTAGAGCTACTGCATCGCCGATGTGGTCGAAGTGGGCATGTGTTATTGCCATGATGTCAATCTTATCGAATTTCTTATGATTCTCGGGGCATGCTGGGTTTCCCTGAACCCAGGGGTCTATAACTATGGTTTTACCCACAGGGGATTTTATCTTAAAAGTAGAATGCCCCAAGTATGTAATTTCAACACCTCGATTGAGTTTTTTCATTTTCTCCCTCCGTACTGTTTGATTTTCAGAGTATTTTAAATTAACCACATTGATAGAAACATTGCAACCTAAGTTTTTCGGCATTCAGCGCTTTATATTTAGAAATTCCATTTGCTGATTTCCAGATTTTTGATTTACCTTTTAGACAAGATAGGTATTAGAATACATAATCCGAGACTCGCAATCTCTTAAATTTCACTTGAACTCTTACTAGCTAAAGCTTACTATTTAATTAATCGAATCCGTGCCGAGACAAAATGAAGGGTAAAGAAAAATACTTACTTATACTTGTAGAAGTATTGATTTTGCTTCTCATAACTTACTCACACATACCAGCATGGATAGATAAAGGATACGCAGATATAGAATCCTGTTCTTCTGTAAAATTAGAGACAATCACTCCAGATACTCTTCGTTCTCTCAGCTTCAATGAGCGTATCAAATGGTACGAAAATAGGCTTTCACCCTGCAGACTGCCACTAAAAGAGAGCTCAGCGCGCAATAATATACCAACGATTCTTCTTTCTACGATAATACTCAATGAGCTTGCCGATATAAACCTTCTTGATCTTGGTCAGGAATGGATTGGTGTGGAAAAGGGCTCGGTAGGAATTGCCCAAATTCAGATTGATACTGCGATGTTTCACAAACTGGTTGACGTCAGAGAGGAAGAAATTGATAAATATCAAAACTCAACCGAAGCCACACAAAGATTCGGAGGGAAGAAACCATCAAGGAATCAGGCACTAAGGATTCTCATTGCCCAAAAACTCATGCATCCCGAGATCGCAATCGAAGCAGCGGCAAGAGAAATTAAAAAAATACTCGAAAACATCAAAGCCTGCTCTCCTAGTCCATGGATAAATAACTTCCTCACAGGAAAAATCAATCTTACGAATCACAATCCAAACCAAATCTATAAATTCATAAAAGGTAAGACTCAAAGAGAAAAAAATATTAATCTCGCACGAATGATTGCCGCTCCTTACAACTCCTCAGGAATTGAGTGCGTGGAGAATCCGGGAAATCCTTTTTCTCCAGACGATAGTGGTCCATTTGCAAACCCAAGAAAACGTAGCGACGCAGCAGCCCTTATAGCCAGTGATTTATTCGACGGTAATTTGTTTAATAATTAGGACTTCTACTTATTACAACTTTTGTGAATCCATACATTGAATGCCTTAACCATTCTAAACTCTATTGAAAATAACTTACTTTAAAAGGAAATGAATCTTTTCAGCTTATATTTCATAATCTTTTAATGCAAAGTTAAACTAAACTTTAGTTATGAACTACGAAATACTCGACCACACTGCAGATGTATGTGTCAGGGTTTACGGAAAATCCTTTGACGAGCTCCTTAGAAACGCTGCATACGCCATGATGGAGTTGATTACGGATAGAGAAAAAATAATCCCGTCTCAAAAAATAGAGATCAAAACCAAAGGAGAAACAAAAGAGGAACTCCTGGTTCATTGGCTTGGAGACATCCTATATCTTCATCAAGCAAAGAAAATGGTTTTTAGAGATTTTGAGGTACATATAATCAGTGAGACTCAAGTAAAAGGAAAAGCCTTCGGTGAAAAAATTGATTTAGAAAAACATGAGCTCTCTTCAGATATTAAAGCTGTCACCTATCATAATTTGAAAATAGAGACTCTGGATAATGGACTAAAAGTAGATATAGTATTTGATATATAGTAAGTATTCAGCCACGAAAATGCGGGGTTGTAGGTCGGGCATTTCGGCGAAGCCAATTGACACAGATACAGGATCCAGGATACAAGATGCATGTAAAAACTTTCGTGAATTATGCATCATACATCGTGCATCATGAATCTTGCATCAATATCTTAACATGGGGCGATCAGGGTTATGAACGAAGAAATAAAGCTTGAAAAAATACACGACTATCTCTGGGAAATACCACAAAAAGGCGGGATGAGGGTACCGGGAAGGGTATATACAAACGAAAAGATGCTAAGAGACATTCGACAGGATAAATCGCTTGAACAAGTAGTGAATGTGGCGCATCTGCCGGGAATTCAAAAATATTCAATTGCTATGCCCGATATTCACTGGGGGTACGGGTTTCCAATAGGAGGAATTGCCGCAATGAATGTCGAAGAGGGAGTAATTTCTCCGGGAGGTGTCGGTTATGACATAAACTGCGGTGTAAGACTCATGGCGACAAATCTAACGGAAGAAGAAGTAAGACCAAAACTGAGAGACCTTGTGACAGAACTCTTTAGTTGCGTCCCATGCGGGGTTGGTGTAAGCGGTAAGATAAAGCTGTCCAATAAAGATTACAAAGAGCTTATAGAAAAAGGAGCGAAATGGGCAATCGAAAGAGGATGGGGAGATAGAGAGGATTTGGAAAGGATTGAGGATCATGGATCGTTTCGAGGGGGAGACGTGGACACTATCAGCAAAAAAGCCCTTGAAAGAGGAAAGGACGCGATAGGAACGCTGGGCTCTGGTAATCATTTTCTTGAGGTTGACGTCGTAGATCAAATCTATAAACCCGGAGTTGCCGATGCCTTCGGACTTTTTAAAGACCAAGTATGCGTTCAGATTCACTGTGGCTCTAGGGGATTTGGCCATCAAATATGCACGGATTACATAGACATAATGCTCTCCTATATGAGAAAAGAAGGAATTAATCTCCCAGATAAACAACTAGCCTGCGCTCATATTAAATCGGAAGAAGGAAGGGATTATCTTTCGGCTTTCGCAGCGGCTGTTAACTACGCATGGGCAAACAGACAGATCATCATGGCTTTTGCCAGAGATGCGTTCTACAGTGTATTTCGGATAGGACCAAGGGAACTAGGAGGACATCTTGTCTATGATGTAAGCCACAACATTGCAAAGTTTGAAGAACATAAAATCAATGGAAAGACCAAAAAGGTATGCGTTCATAGAAAAGGAGCAACAAGGGCTTTCCCTAAAAATCATCCGTTAATACCAGAAATCTATAGAGAAGTGGGACAGCCGGTGTTTATCCCCGGAGATATGGGAAGGGCTTCTTTTGTCCTTGTAGGAACTGAGGCAACACTTGATGAAACGTTTGGATCATGCTGTCATGGAGCAGGAAGAGTGCTCTCAAGGAAAAAAGCCTTAAAAAGCGGAAAAGGTAGAAACCTTTTTGCCGAACTTGAGGGGAAGGGTATTATTGCTATGGCAAGAGGAAAAAGAACTGTGGCTGAAGAAATGCCTGAGGCCTATAAAGAGGTAGAAGACGTTTGCGATGTTGTGCAGAATGCTGGGATCGCCGAAAAGGTGGCAAGACTAAGACCCATAGGAGTCATAAAGGGATAAAAAATCATGCTCGATGCAAAATTTATACGGGAGAATCTAGATTATGTAAAGAAAAAAATAGAGGAGCGCGGAACTCGGATAGATCTCGACAAATTCTTAATACTCGATGAAGAGAGAAGGAGGATAATACAAGAGGTCGAAGAGCTTGAGCATAAAAGGAACAGGGGTTCAAAGAAGGTAGGAGAACTAAAAAGACAAAGAAAAGACGATGAATCCGAATGGCTTCAGATGGAGCTTAAGGGAATCTCGGAAAAGATCAAAGAATTCGGCGAAAAAAGAAACCAGGTTGAAGAAGACTTTAAGGACTTTCTTTTGAATGTTCCCAATATACCAAATGATTCCGTTCCTTATGGTAAAGACTCCTCAGATAATCTTGAGATAAGACGGTGGAGCCGCCCAAGGGAGTTTGATTTCAACCCGATAGACCACGTAGAGATTGGTAAGAAGCTGGATATTCTTGATCTGGAAAGAGCTTCAAAGATTGCAGGGGCGAGATTTGCCCTTTATAAAGGTCTTGGTGCCAGGCTTGAAAGGGCACTTATCAATTTCATGCTTGATCTCCACATAAATGAACACGGCTACACCGAAGTCCTGCCGCCTTTTATGGCGAATCGGGATAGCTTCATCGGAACAGGAAACCTTCCTAAATTTGAAGAGGAATTATTCAAAATAGAAGAGACGGAACTCTTTTTGGTTCCCACGGCCGAAGTACCGGTAACAAATATTCACAGAGATGAGATATTAAGTGAGGAAGAGCTTACTAAAAAATACGTGGCGTACACGCCCTGCTTTAGAAAAGAAGCCGGCTCTTATGGAAAAGACGTGAGAGGTATTATAAGACAACACCAGTTCAATAAAGTCGAGCTGGTAAAATTCGCAACCCCGGAAAGTTCCTACGATGAGCTTGAATCCCTGACGAAAGATGCCGCTATTGTTCTTGAACTTCTTGAACTCCCTCATCGAATCGCGCTGCTATGCACTGGTGATATGGGATTTTCGTCCGCAAAAACCTACGATATAGAAGTCTGGATTCCAAGTGAAAACACGTATAGGGAAATTTCTTCTTGCAGCAATTGTGAAGATTTTCAGGCAAGAAGAGCTGGCATTAGATATCGGCCAAAAGAGGGCGGGAAACCGAGATTCCTCCACACACTAAACGGCTCAGGGCTTGCCGTGGGAAGAGCCGTTGTTGCAATACTTGAAAATTACCAAGAGTCCGATGTTTCGGTCAAAATACCAAAAGTTCTCGTTCCCTATATGGGCGGTGTGGAGAGAATCTCATAATCGTTTTGCTACTAAGGCACAAAAGCATATAGGAGTGAGGAGTAAAATTTAAAGATCTCTATTCTACTTCCTGATTTCTATCTTCCTGTCTTAGTGTCTTTGTGGCCGAGAATCTATTAAACCTACTTTGATGAATAAGTCACACACTGACTATGACGTAATTATCGTAGGAGCGGGTCCCGCAGGCGGGATGTGTGCCTATGAACTCTCAAAGAGAAATTTAAGCATACTTATACTGGACAAAGAGAAACTTCCGAGATACAAAGTCTGCGCAGGCGGACTGACAAAAAAAGCAGTTGACCTTTTGCCGGAGGACTTGCAGGACATAGCAGAAAACCACACTTATAACGTCCTTTTAACCCTTAATCACAGATGGGGATTCTCAAAGACAACCTCTTTTCCCATAGTAACTATGGTAATGAGAGAAAAGTTCGATTACTTTCTAGTCCAAAAATCTGTAGATAATGGCGCTCGCCTTCTCGATCAGACAAAAATCATTTTAGCGGAAGAACTTTCGGATTGCGTCCTTGTAAAGACGGAGAAAGGAAATTTTAAATCAAAGGTAATTGTTGGGGCGGATGGTGTTACTAGCTCTGTTGGGCGCTGCCTTGGACTCAGAAAAAAACCAAGGCTCGGCGTTGCCATAGAGGGAGAGATTTTTCCAAATAACAATGCCAACGATCTATCCAAATACAATAGGTCTCTCCACCTTGATTTTAATGTCATCCCCAAAGGTTACGGCTGGATCTTTCCCAAAAAAGACCACCTTTCTGTTGGAGTGTTTACAACTCTGCAAAAAATCAAAGATATAAAAAAATATTTTTCTCTTTACATAGATAGAAAGGGCCTTACTAAAAACTACTCCTGTCGGTCCCTTATAGGACACCAGATTCCAATAGGAGGAAGGTCTGAGATTCTAAACACGAAAAGAGGACTACTCATAGGAGATGCCGCAGGACTTGCCGATCCGATAACAGGGGAAGGTATATACTTTGGGCTCAGAAGCGGGCAAATAGCGGCAGAAGCAATTCATAAAAGCTTGACGAGATACTCTTTCAGCCTGGATGTATATACAAAAACGGTTAAGGATGAAATTATAAACAACTTTAGGTACGGAGGTTATTTGGCAATACTTCTTTATACCCTGAGCTTTATCGCATACAACTTAGGAAGAAAGAGTGACCTAATAATTGCAACCTTCATCAAGACTGTCACAGGTGAACTTTCATACACAGATATCTTTACAAAATACCTGAAAAAATATTTAAGTTAGCTCTCCCAGCAGGACAGATCATTAGATAATATTCCTTTGTGCAAAAGAGGCGCTGCACTATTTCGATGAATTTTGATTAGCCAATTTCATTAACTATTGGCAATTCAATAAAAAACGTTGCACCTTCCCCTTCCCTGCTGATGACGTAGATATCACCACCATGTTCTTTGATAATCCCATAAGAAACAGAAAGCCCAAGTCCTGTACCTCTTCCTACAGGTTTGGTCGTAAAGAAGGGGTCAAATATCTTTTTTAGATTTTTCTCGGCGATTCCCGGACCACAGTCGCAAAACGAAATCTCTATTATTTTATCCCCGTCTATCATAAGCTTGCTTCGTCCGTTTTTCACCCTGCTTTCTATCACAATCTGCCTCTTACTCTCCTCACTCTCAACCATAGCCTGCTCTGCGTTGATTATTAGGTTCAGAAACACCTGTTGAAGTTGATTCGGGTCTGCCATAGAAACGGGCAACTCAGGATCGAGTTTTTTTATAAGCTCAATATTATTTTTTCTAAGGTCATATTCTTTAAGGCTCAATGTTCTTTCTAAAATTTCATTTATACTGGTGTACTGTTTCTCAGGACTGTGCTTGCGTGCAAAGGAAAGGAGGTTTTGAATCACTTTCCTAGCCCTATTTGCCTCATTGTAAATTACATCTATAGGTCTTCGAAGCTGTTCGTCCAGATTTTCCTCTCCAAGAATCATCTCGGAATATCCCATGACGACAGCAAGCGGATTATTAACCTCATGGGCAACTCCGGCAATAAGTTCTCCCACCGCCGCCAACTTTGCTGATTGGACGAGCTGTTCATGTAGATTTTCCCTTTCTGTAATGTCGAACATAATAGCTGTGAGAATCTGTCGTCCACCGATCTTACAGGCAGAAAGGGAAACCTCAATTGGAAATTCATCTCCCCCTTTTTTGATCCCTGCAACTTCAATGGTTTTCCCCAAAAGACTCGAAATATCAGTTCCCAAATTGTTACCTAATCTTATTTTATAAAAATCCCTAAACTTCTCGGATATAAGAACATTTAGTTCTTTATCTTCGATTTCCTTTTTTGCATATCCAAAAAGTTCCTCCGCTGAAGGATTAAAGAGGACGATCTTGCCGGCTTCGTCAATTGCAATAATGGCGCTCTTTGCAGTCTCAACAAGTGTCCTATATCGCTCTTCCGATTCCTTTAAAGCCTGCTCAAGCCTCTTTCTTAAGGTAATATCCTCGACTACAGATACAATTCCAATCTGCCTTCCATCCTTGTCTTTAACGACGGATGTCTTTTCATAAACGGGAAACACCTCCCCGTTTTTTCTCATCCCAAGCCGTTCGCCTTCCCATCCTACTATGAGAATCGCCTCATAAATCTTCTTGCTCACCCCGGATGGATCGTCAAACGGATAGAGAATACTGCTCTGTCTTCCCATAAGCTCTTCAAGTTCATATCCAAATACCTTCTTGTGGACAGGATTGATGTATATAATGTTTCTTTTCATGTCCGTGATTGTTACGGCAGAATTTAAACTCCTTACCGCGGCGGCAAGTCTAAGCATTTCTTTATCGGCTTTTCTCCTGTCAGTTATATCTCTTGCAATAATCTGAATAGCAGGTTTTTGCTCATACTCGGTTAAAACTCCATTAACATCCAAAATCACCTCTTCCTGGTTTTTGTTGATTAATACGACCTCGTAATTTGAGATTTCTTCCCCTTTAAGTTTCTTGTTAATATTCTCCACGAAAACATCCCGAGAACGAGAAGATATAATATCCACAACCTTCAAACCATAGAACTCATCAGGCGTATACAAAAGGATATTAAAAGCCTTTCTATTTACGTACTTGAACCTGTTGTTCTGAATTATAAAAATTAAGTCGGGAGAATTCTCAACTAAAGCCCTATACTTCTGCTCCGACTCTTTGAGCTGGTCGGATTTTAATTTCGTATACTCATAAAGCTTGGCATTTTCAATAGCTATGGCCGCAGTCCGAGCCAAACCTTCAAGGAGTTGTGCACCATCATCTTGACTAAAATCTTCTTGCTTTTTATTGCAGACCTCAATAACTCCTAAGAAATCCCCTTTTCTGCCAACTATCGGCACACAAATATAAGAATTGACCCAGGGAAGTGGTAAAAAGAAAGTATCTAATTTGTCGTTATCTTCTGAATCATCGGAAGTATATATATTTCTATCTTTCCAGAACTGCTCTAAGGTCCCTATTTCAAGGTCATTAGAATTAGATATATCTTGCCAATTTTTTCCATCCCAGAACTCCCGCATCATTACCTTATCATTTCCAAAAAGTGCAATAGAACCACATTCGCTCTCAGTAATAACCAAGCTCCTCTTAACAAGCTGCCTAAGAAGCTGCTTCATATTGAGCTGGGAATTTATATCTTCCGTCGCATTTAGAAGAGAATGAATCTGATCAAGCCTTCTGTCGCTCTGGATTTTCAGTCGTTGCTTTTCTAAAGCCTTTAGAACAAGCGCTTTTACATACTCAACATTAAATGGCTTCTCAAGATAAGCAAACGCATCTTCTTTCATAGCTTGCACAGATATATCGGAAAGGGAATCAGAGTCGGCAAATAAAATAACTTCGGTACTTGGAGAAATAGACTTAATCTGCCTCAAGATTTCTACACCAGAATTATCAGATAAAGAAATATCAACAAAAATCACGTGAAAAAATTTCCTACTGATAATGTCAATAACTTCATGCCCCGTATCCACAAGAGAGAAATTGAACTCCTCGCCTTTTAGAGACGTAACAAATTCCTCAGCCAAATTTTTATCGCTGAATCCAATCAAAATAGATGGATTGATCTTCAATATCTACATCCTCCCCACGATAGAAATTATATATCAAAATCGCGAACTTAACTATCGCTTTAGGCGCTGAGGATAAGAGCCTGTCTTTCCTTTCTATTCTTATAAAATACTTCACACCAATTTTAGAGTGAAAGTAAAGTTACTAAAATATGTCCTCCGATTCCCAGAAGCCACTTCCATGAGGATAAAGCACTTCAGATTTCGTCTCTCTGCCCGCTAACCCTTCCTAACTTACTGGAAATATATAGCGATATGGGAGCACAGCTGATAGAAACAACAAGAATTATAAAAAAATAGTAGGCAATTTCTTCCTCCGATCTGCCTGAAGCGCCGGAAAAATACCTAAGAAGAATGACAACCAAAATTAAGGCGGAAATTAAACATACAAAAACCGACGCCATAAAAAGATAAGAAAAAAAGCTGGCAAGAGAACTTTTCATCTTTACCCTCGGCTTTTTTTATTAATTTTAGCACAAAATATGAAAACCAGCTCTTGTAGAAAAATAAAACTGTACACTCAGGAGGCAACCAGTTGATATGAAAGGTTGTTAAAACTCCATGATCTCCTTTTCTTTTCTTTCCAGGGTCACATTTATATCCTTTATAAAGCTATCTGTAACCTCCTGAATCTTGGAAAGGGTTCTTTTTACCTGATCCTCGGGTATCTTTTTTTCTTTTTCCACCTCTTTAGCGAGATTATTTGTTTCTTTCCTTATCTGCCTAACCGCAACCCTATACTCTTCAGCGAGCTTTCCCACAAACTTTACAAGTTCTTTCCTTCTTTCCTCAGTTAGGACGGGAACAACTATTCTTATCACCTTGCCATCATTTGAAGGATTTATGCTGAGATCAGATTGCCTGATTGCTTTTTCTATTTTGGCAATCGCACCTGTATCCCAAGGTTGAATCACTATTGTCCTAGACTCCGGGACTGAAATTGTAGCGAGTTGATTTATAGGAGTTTGCGTTCCATAGTAATCCACTTTTATATGTTCGACAAGCGATGTAGAAGCTCTTCCCGTTCTCACTTTTCCAAGCTCCGCCTCAAATACACTAACTGACTTACTCATCCTCTTTTTAGCGTCTTCTAGAATGTCATTTAAGCTTTTATCTTCACTCATCCCTTATCCGCTCCTTACAGTTGTTCCTATTTCCTCCCCCATAATAATCCTCTTTATATTGCCGCGCTCGAAAAGATTAAAGACAACAATAGGAATATTTCCTTGCATGGAAAGAGATATAGCAGTAGCATCCATAATTTTTAATTCTTTTCTCAATACTTCCATGTAACTCAGTTCCTCGAACTTGATAGCGTCTTCGTATTTTACAGGGTCCCTGTCATAAACACCATCAACTTTCGTAGCCTTGAGAATAACATCAGCCCCAATCTCAAGCGCTCTTAATGTCGCAGCCGTATCTGTTGTGAAAAAAGGATTCCCTGTTCCAGCAGCAAATATAACGACCCTTCCCTTTTCAAGATGTCTAATTGCCCTTCTCCTGATATATGGCTCGGCAACCTGCTTGATTTCAAGAGCAGTTTGAACCCTTGTCAAGATACCCATTCTCTCGAGAGAATCTTGAAGAGCAAGAGCGTTAATTACGGTAGCAAGCATTCCCATGTAGTCTGCTGTGGACCTATCCATACCGGTTGCCGCTCCCGCAACCCCTCTAAAGATATTGCCACCTCCTATTACTACGGCCGTTTCAATTCCCAGGGCGTTTACTTCGACTATTTCTTCTGAAATGGTTTCTAATACAGAAAGGCTAATGCCGTAACTTTCCATTCCTTGAAGAGCTTCGCCACTTAGTTTCAGAAGAATTCTCTTATACCTAGGTTTTGGTAACGTATCTAGTGAATTCATCTTTGCTTATTTATCCAATGTTTCTCCCACTTGATACCTTACAAATCTCCTTATTACTATATTCTCTCCTATCTTTGCAACCAGGGAGCTTAGAATATCTTTGATCTTAATCTTGGGATCTCTAATATAGGCCTGATCAACTAGGCAAGTTTCTTCATAGAACTTCTCAATTTTTCCCTGAACAATCTTATCCGCCACGCTCTCGGGCTTTCCAGACTCTATTACCTGAGCTTTCATCACTTCCTTTTCTTTTAAAAGAACAGACTCGGGTATATCTTCCCGGTTTATGTAGGATGGATTCGCAGCAGCAATCTGCATTGCAATTTCTTTCGCAAAAGATTGAAATTCTTCATTTCTTGCCACAAAATCCGTCTCACAGTTTATTTCAACAATTACACCGATTTTACCACCAGGATGCATATAAGAAGTTATTGTTCCCTCTGGGGTTTCTCTTCCCAATCTCTTAGCTACCTTTGTAAGACCTTTGATCCTTAGAATTTCAATAGCTTTTTCAAAGTCTCCACTCGTTTCATCCAGGGCTTTCTTACAATCAAGAAAAGGTGCACCAGTTCTATCTCTTATCTCCTTCACCATTTGCGCGGTAACATCAGCCATTATCAGTTTCCTCCTCAATCTCATTAGCTTTAGGCGACCCTTCAGAAATTGCTACCGAGGTTGATTCCATACCTCTAACATCTTCTCCATATTCCTTAAATACAAACATTTTTCTTTCCACCACGATCGGGGCTTCTTCCACCTCCGGCTTTGCAATCTCTCCAGAAAGCACCCTCTGCTCATAGATATGCTTACCTTCTATACAAGCATCTGCAATTCTGGCTGTGAAGAGTTTTATTGCCCTTATGGCATCGTCATTGCTCGGTATTATAAAATCTGCATTTGACGGGTCACAATTGGTATCTATCACAGCTACAATAGGAATCCCGAGTTTTCGCGCTTCTCGAATGGCTATGTATTCTTTTTTTGCATCAATGATAAAAACGGCCTCAGGATATCTTCTCATATTGACTATTCCATTAAGCAAATACTCAAGCTTTTGAATCTGCCTTCTTAATCCTTTTGCTTCGTTCTTTGGAAGAAGTTCCATCTGCCCGTCTTCTTCCAATTTCTTGAGTTCAAGCAAGTAGTCAACCCGAGCTCGAATTGTATTAAAATTCGTGAGTGTTCCCCCTAACCAGCGGGTATTTATAAAAGGCATTCCACATTTTATAGCTTCTTCCGCGATAATCCCCTGAGCTTGCTTTTTTGTTCCGACAAATAGAACTTCTCCGCTGTCGGCAACGATGTCTCTTGCAAAGTTATAAGCCTTTTTAAAAAAAGTCACCGTCTGTTGAAGGTCAATAATATGGATCCCATTTCTGCTCCCGAATATGTAAGGTTTCATTCTGGGATTCCAATGGCTTACCTGGTGCCCAAAGTGAACCCCGGCTTCAAGAAGCTGTTTCATACTAATAACATCACTAACCTGAGTTTCTTCCGCCATACATTCCTCCTGAATTATAAGAAATATAAATTATTTAGTTAAACTAGATTTAGATTACATAAAAAACACTTCTTTTCAAGTTGCGCAGCACTGGATTGCTGGTCAAATCTATTTAAAACCTTTCATATTTCTTACACATAAGTTGGATTATGATATAAACAACCATAAGCAAGTCGCATATATGAATGAACTTATGGACTAAGAAATAAACCTTGAATCATGAACGTACTTATAAA
>JACPIY010000096.1 GCA_016187835.1 Deltaproteobacteria bacterium
AAGCGATTATGTCTATCGAGTGAATTTCAGACAATTACATTAAATACATTACGGTATCGGTTGTTAGTAATCCCCGGTGAACTTGTTCGTACTGGAAATAAGCCGGTGTTAAAGTTGCCAGCTTCATTTCTTTATAAAGACGCTTTTGAATATGCATTGAAAAAAATTAAGAAATTGAAACTCCAAATTTAGCGATTTTCACGCAGGATTCAGGATAAAGTATGACAATGATAAAATTACTATATAACATTACCCTAATGAGATAGGTTTTATGGCAAAGAAAACTTTGATTGGTAAAATTCAATCAGAACTCCAACAGGGAATGAGGCTTGCAAAATGCAGGAAGTGTGGATGTATGAAAGAGGCTTTGGAAAACGTACACTCTTCTCTTTCCTTACTCAAGACCCAAAGTTCGTCGGATTTGCTTAAAAACATTGAACATTGGTTGAAACAGATGGAGCCGATAAAGTATGCTTGCCTTGGATGTGAATACTGCTTCCCCGCCGTGGCAATAAATATCTTTGATCAAGCCCTTCCTAAAGCTAAGCAGGCTCAATCATTAAGTTGTGTCTTTGAAGCTAAAGAGCAAAGTTGGCCCACTGTTGCAGGCGAGTATTTCGCCCTCTGTGGTGGTTCAAGTTGTCCCGTTGCGGTTTCAACTCTTGCAAGCGTGAACCTTGCTGAAACACTTGCTTCTATAAAACCAAAAGAACTCTGCATTGTCGGAAAAACTGAGACAGAAAACATAGGTATTGATAAAGTAATCAAGAATATAATTACGAACCCTGCGATTCGCTTTCTACTTCTGGTTGGGAAAGACTCAAAGGGTCATCAGCCCGGAAAGACGTTTCTTGCTTTATGGGAAAATGGCGTTGATGGAAGTATGAAAGTGGTAGGTTCTCCCGGTAAGCGTCCTATTTTAAGAAATGTGAGTTGGGAAGAGGTAGATGCCTTTCGAAAGCAGGTGCAAGTTATAGATTTAATTGGATGTGAAGATGTGAATAGAATCGTTGGGAAACTCAAAGAACTCTCTCAAGATTTTACTTCATCCTGCAGCTGTAATGAGTGTGCTGAGGAAACTAAACCTACTCAAATTTCAACTGCACCGGTCATTCAGGCCAAGGAGCCTGCAAAAGTGGAGATGGATACTGCTGGCTATTTCGTGATCATTCCAATACCAGACAAAAGAGTCATCACCGTGGAGCATTACTCCTATGACAACAGATTGTTAAGAATAATTGAGGGTAAAGATGCTAGAAGCATATACTGGACAATTATCGAAAACGGTTGGGCCACACAGTTGAGTCATGCCGCTTACTTAGGAAAAGAATTAGAAAAGGCTGAGTTAAGTATAAAGTATGGATTTAAATATGTTCAGGATGGAGCTACTGGAAACCCTTACGAAGGTAACGTCTAATTATCTGTGCCTTGCTGAGTGGGCTATCTCTAGTTTGCGAGTGCGTTAAGGAACGACTTTGAATGGCGATAATTGGGTTCAACCTCGGCAGTAAATGTATTTTTACTTTTATAGGAAAAGTTCAACAACCGCATAATTTCCTCTCCTTTAAAGCCTCGTAGCCCTCTTTTATTAGATAAGCCACTATAACCAATCCAACAACCGGGTCTGCCCACCAGAGTCTGTACAAGTAGTTAAGTCCGAGTCCCACAAGGAGCCCAAAGGATAAGAACACGCAGGCAAGGGTTTGCTTTGAGTCCACAACCAGGCTTCTACTGCCTATTGATTTTCCGGTTCGGTATTTCATATAAAACAAAATCGGCATCACTATAATTGAGACGATAGCAATGATTATTCCGAGAAGGCTTGGATCCGGGATTTCATGGAGATACAGTTTTTTGACTGACTCATAAAAGACATAAGCTGCAAAGATGAAGAAAGTATAGCCGACGAGGCCTATCGCCTTTCTCTCCATCCTTTCTTCCTCCTCTTCCGTAATCCGTGCATGTTTGCTAAAGCGCCAGATCATTACGCCGCCCGAAAGAGACTCGATGAAGCTATCAAGACCAAATCCAACAAGAGCAATGCTTCCGGCAAGGAGACCTGCAATAACCGACACTAATCCTTCAAGGAAATTGTATCCTACCGTGAAATATGAGAGGAAAAGTGCCCTTTTATAAAGCCCAGAACTTGTGGTTTCACCCTCTTTGGATTCAGCCACACCTCTCAAAGTTTTATCTCTGCATTCAGGGCATTCATCACAATTACATCCACAAATAATGGCTATCTGTAATTTCATTGTTCTCTTTTTATGAATAAATCTTACTAATTTCTATTATATCCATTCTATCAAATATTAGCGGTTTTTAAAAATTCAATTGGAAAACAAAACAGGATTAACCTACTCGTTTTAGTGGATGGACTATAGATGTTGTAGGGAAAGCATATATGCGTTCCCTACTTGGGTTGTCCTATCCGCTTTTAGTTACCTATTAACCGTACGAGGATTCAATGATCAACTATACGAAATAGGTCGCTATAAAATGAAAGTATTTTCTCTGGGATACTATTATCTCCTTCAAAAATGAAGAACCATAGAGCAAGCTGATGAGTATCATCTGATAAGCACACAACAGTTTTGTCTTTGCGAGAAGCCCTTCTGCAGAGTTTACACTGAGCACTTCGATTCTCTCAGTGCAGGCTCCGCGAATGTGCTCAGGATAGACTCCGCGACGAACCAATTTATTGAGATTCCTCACGGAGTTTATTCCTTCGCTTCGCTCAGGACGAGCTCTGAGGATAGCGAAGGATTCGGAATGATACCTTGTGTCAGATTGCTTCACGGAGTTTACACTGAACTAAGCATGCCCCGAGTGCAGCCGAAGGGTAAATGTGTCCGCAATTATAACAAATGATAACAGTGGGAACTAGCTACAAGCTAGATGGAACTATCTAGTTATAGTAGGTATATACTTTCTATACTTTATATTTTATATACATCAACTAGTCAATAAATTGTTTTCCATAAAACTATAGAAGCCGTCTTTCCCGACGACGATATGATCTAAAACCCTGATGTCCAGAGTACGCGCGGCTTCGATAATAGCCCGGGTAATCTGCTTATCCTCTTCGGATGGCTCGGGATGTCCGCTTGGATGGTTATGGACGAGAATGAGTCCGGTCGCATGATGGGAAAGCGCCGATTCGATAATTCGGCGTGGGTAAATAACAACGCTATCTACCGTCCCTTCAATGAGGGTTTCATAGTCAATAACCTCGTTTTTCACGTTTAAATAAATCACCATAAAGGCTTCGTGGGGAAGACCTGAGAGTTTCACACGGGCAAAATCTACAACAAACCTGGGTGAGGAAAGGAAATCCTTATGCTTCATTCCCTCAGCCAGATAAGTGCTACATAGCTCCTTTACCAGTCTAATGAGGGTTGCTGATATTGAACCCAGACCTGTTACATCTTCAAGTTCTTTTTGATCGGCATCCAGAACCCCGGAAAGTCCACCAAAGCGCTTGATAAGGTCTTTGGCAATGGGTTTTACGTCTTTTCTCTGAATAGCATAGGTTAAAAGCAGTTCGAGGAGCTCGTAGTCCTGCATTCCATTGGCCCCTGCTCTCTGAAACCTTTCCCTCAGGCGTTTCCTGTGGTCCACATAATGCGGTTTGTCTGTCACTCAGTTCACCTCTTTGGTAGACAAATTTTAACCCCGAAAGAACTCGTTTTTCAATTCTATATATCAGAAAAGAAAAAACTTATATTGTAATTTCTAACTATAGAATCGTTAAGAATACTTCCTCCATTCATTTATCTTTTAATAAGAACGGATTCATCTATAGGAGCGCCATTCCTTCGCCTTACTCAGGATAGGCTTGGCGCGAGAACCAATTCGCGGCTGGAAGCCGCTCCTACAACATGTCTTTCTTAGTATCTTATTTTGACCGCTTTTCATAGACCTAGCTTGCTGAGGTTGTTCCGCTAAAGCTCTATACTCTCCATAGCAGCCCCATGGAGTATATGTTAGATTATTCTAAAAATGGCACAAATCTCTCTTCCCAACGAAGATACAATTGCAGCAATTGCAACTCCAACGGGAGAAGGGGGAATTGCCGTAATAAGGATCAGCGGAAAAAACTCCTTGGAGGTCGTTAGCAAGATACTTAGAAGAGGAACCGAAGAAAGCGTTTTTGAGATGAAATCCCACAGGCTCTATCGAGGACAAGTGATTGATCCAGTATTGGAAAAGGTTGTTGACAATGTTCTCTGTGTCTTTATGAAGTCGCCCCATTCCTACACAGGAGAAGATGTCGTAGAGATTCACTCTCATGGCGGATACCTGGTTCCTAAAAAGATACTGGAACTTCTTTTTAAACACGGAGCAAGACCAGCAAGACCGGGAGAATTCACACTTAGAGCATTTCTAAATGGAAAGATGGACCTTGCTCAGGCTGAAGCTGTTGTTGATGTGGTAAATGCACAGACCGAAGAGGGCCTGAAACAGGCAGAACTACAACTCGAAGGCGTTTTGTCTGAACAAATCGGTGAATTCAAGGAAATCGTACTGGATACTCTCGCAGAAGTAGAGGCACAGGTAGATTTTCCAGAAGAGGATATAGACCCGATTTTGAGAGAAGTGATGATAAAACATACCAAGGAGCTTACAGAACGGATTGATAAGCTCCTGGCTACTTATGAGGAGGGGAGAATCCTCAAAAACGGGGTTTATACTGCCATATTAGGAAAACCAAATGTCGGAAAATCCAGCCTTCTAAACCAGCTACTAATGAAAGAAAGGGCAATAGTAAGTCCCTATCCCGGAACTACGAGGGATTTCATAGAAGAAACGGTGGATGTAAAGGGAATACCCCTCAGACTTGTGGATACGGCGGGACTGAGAGCTTCCTCAAACGAAATTGAAAAGGTTGGGGTAGAGCTTGCAAAGAAAAAGGCAAAAGAAGCAGAGCTAATAATCGCCGTTGTGGATGGAAGCGGAAAGCTGGATGAGGATGACTTTGAGGTTTTAAAAGGCATCGAGCCAAGCAAGTCAGTTTTGGTAATAAATAAATCCGACCTAACCATTAAGGTAACAGAGGAGGATATTTCGGGATTTTTCCCAAAAGAAAGAATCGTAAAGACCTCTGCTAAACTTGGCTCAGGGATTGAGGAGCTTAAAAGCAAAATCTATGAGGTTCTTTTGGGAAGAAACAGCCGCATGGAAGGTGCGGAGGTAGTAATAACCGAACTCAGGCATAAGCTAGCCCTTGAGAAGACAAATGAAAGCCTTATCTCGTTCCTAGAAGCCCTAGAAAGAGGGGAATCACCTGAGTTCCTTGCAGTTGACCTCAGGTTGGCTCTGGATTCGCTTGGAGAAATTACCGGCGAGACCACAACAGAGGATGTGTTGGGGAGAATATTTAGCAAATTTTGCATTGGAAAATAACCAAGTTTCTTTAATGTTTCACGTGAAACATCCACAGGCTGTGGATAAGAATTTTCAAAATTGTAAATAATTTGTGAGTTAAAAATCCAATATTGTAAGCCAATTAGAATCATCTTTCCCTTTGGGCCAGAAATTTATCCACAATTCATCCACAGCAAAATCCACATTATTTACAGCACTTCTAAGATTTTTAAATAAACCAAACATACAAAAGACCCCTTAAATACAGGGGTTTCATAGGCTTCTAATTTTTAGTCCTAGTCACAGGGTAAAATATTCCTAGTAATCATCCGTTGGCAGGCATATTTTTTCTATTAAACCCAATTTAGTTTTTCTAAAGTAGCGACTTTAAGTCTCATAATCTCGCGAGAATCAGAAGGCAGTTTAAACTCGTTAATTTGAGAGATAGAAACAATACCTGTTAAAGAATTGGTTAAAAACATCCCTTGAGATGACATCAAGCGACGAACATCAAATTTCCCTTGCCTTACTTCAATACCAAGCTCTTTTGCAGTTTCAATCATTACGCCTCGGATAACCCCCGGAAGAAGCCCGCATTCAAGTGAGGGCGTAAAAAGAATTCCTTCTTTTAGCCAAAAGATATTGCTTACGCTTCCCTCTGCTAACTTCCCTACTTCATTGAGAAATATAGCCTCATCGAAGCCTAAACCTCTTGCCTCTCTTCTTGCGAGTACGTTTTCCAGGTAATTTAACGACTTAATTCCTAGAATAGGCGACTTAGAATTCCGTCTAAAATAAGAAACAGAAGCTTTAACAGGCTCTTTAGGAGGTTGAAATTCCCTCACAATGACAAGAAGAGAAGACTCTTGTGGGCTTTCATAGAAAATAGAACCTCCTTTAGAGAGAAGGCACATTTTTACATAAGCATCAGAGATTTTAGACTCTAAGACGGCATTCTCGACAGCTTCCCTTATATCCTCAATCTTGGCAAACGGAATCCCTAATACTCCCGCCCCCTTTCTCATCCGCTCGATGTGTTTATTCCAAAAAACTGGAAGACGTGATTTCCACCTAAATGTCTCAAAGACCCCTTCACCATAACATATTGATCTTAAAGGAAATTTTTCTTTAAACGGCTCACCGTCTATGAAGATAAACTCTTTCATATTATGCTCATGTATTAATTTGTGACTCGTGATTCGATACATGGTGCACGATACACGATCCACGAATCCCTACTCCGCCATTCCCAAAGCCTTTTTAATAGCCTTGGCTTTAACAAGAGTCTCTTCGTATTCCTTTTCAGGGTCCGAGTCCCAGACGATTCCACCCCCTACCCAGAAGGTTCCTTCGACTTCGCTCAGGACAGGCTGTTTTGCTTTTCTTGCTACCAAAATCCTTATAGCAACGCTGAGTACGAAATTACTATCGGGCATAAAAATCCCCAAGGCGCCGCAATAGGGGCCTCTTAAATGCGGCTCAAGTTCATCAATTATCTCCAATGCCCTTTTTTTCGGCGCGCCCGTGACTGACCCCGGAGGAAATGTGCTTCCTATAATATCAACTATACTAACCTCATCTTTCAAGAAACCCTCAATCTCAGAGACCATCTGATGGAGGGTGGAATAGGATTCTATGTTGAAGAGCTTATTTACCTTTACCGTTCCTAACCTGCAGACTCTACCCAAATCGTTTCTCATGAGGTCAACTATCATAAGATTTTCCGCCCTTTCCTTCTCACTACCTATTAGCTCTGCCCGCAAAATCGCATCTGATTCAACCGTAAATCCTCTTTTTCTAGTCCCTTTAATGGGTTTTGTAACCAGTTTCCCTCCTGTTTTCCTCAAAAAAAGCTCCATAGAGCCGCTTATCAACTGAAATCCACCAAAATCCATGTAGCATCCGAATGGAACCGGCTGGACTTCGCAGAGGTTAAGAAAGTAAGAAAGAGGGGAAAGTTTAAGAGCGGTTGTAATGCGCTGGGAGAGATTTACCTGATACACATCCCCACTTGCAATATAGTCTTTAGCACCTGTGACCATTTTTATGTATTCATCTTTTGTCATATTCGAGTAAGGACGACCCGCCGGGTCGCCCTTACATTTTGCCGAATTAAAAGATTCTTGAGAAATATCCTGAAGCAGGTATTTGATGTCATGAATCTCACCAGAAACAACATCTTCTTTCCTAAAGAAGAGAAAATATAAATCTGGTACTCGGTCTCCGTCCTTTTTATGGAAAGGTTTAAATCCCTCTTCGGTGAATCTGGAAAATTCGTAACCAAGGTATCCAACAGCGATGTATCCATCACTTAAGTACCCCTCTAGAACAGAAAGTGGGTTACGTCTCGTGCTAAATTGTCTCTCAGGCAAACTAACGGTTACGATCCCATTCCTTGAGAAGAGAGAAAGCACAGGGTTTTTAAAAAGAATAAAAGAGTTCTCTTTATCCGGCGTCCAACCGCCGCCGGAATCGAGGAAAAGGGCTGAGCAGGAAGGGAAATGTTTAGTATTCACTATTCTTTAATAAAATTAGACTACGGTGAGAAAAAAGCAAACCAGAAAGCCGATGTTCTCAAAACAAATTGAATGAAAATCACAAGTTAACTACGTCTTCAACAATTATTTTCTCGATAATGGAAACAGAACTTCCGGTTGAAAAAAGCTGGAAACAACCGCGTTTTGGTAACATTCTAGGAGAATAAAGCATCCGTCCTAACATATACTCTTCGGGTTCATTGGTAAATTTTACTTGAATAGGGCTAGTATGAAGTGGGAAGTGAACCCCTTCCCATAGTGGCAATTTGCCCTGTAAATTGTTCTCTTTAGACCAGTTATATCTTAGCATTGACACACTTTGCCCCAAAAAATCTATTTTATCATTTCTACCATATCCTTCAGAGTTGGATATCTTCACACGAGAGTCAATATAAATATCAGCAACGATGTACTCAGCTGGAACAGGAGATAAATTGAACAGCAAAGGAAGAAGCTGGACATTGTTAGAGTACATAATCTTTACAAAGTTAGAAGACGATTGTTTGTCTTCGAAAACCAAGGGGACGTGCACCCCTCCAGAAAAGCTAAATTTCAAGCGCAAATCAGGAACTTGACCGCGTTGAGCTACATCACGAACTTCATACTCTTCCATAGGCACAGATTGAAAGTTGAACCGCCTATAAAACTTATGGTCGTAAGCCATATGTGGAGCTCGAAAACTTTGAGGTATATAAACGACATACAGAACTTTTCCAGGTTGAGTCTTATTTAGTTCAACTTGATTAATTCTAACCCCATCAATACGACGTTGAATACTGTCAGTGGAGTTGGCAAATGCTGAAACATCCTTAACAACCTCATTCTTTACTTTATCTGAAGTAGGAGGCAATAACGCATCACACTCCTTATATTCAAGAGAAAGGTTTTCCTTAACTTTATTATGGATTAACAGATCTAGACCATCTTCATCCCATTCCCAAGGTTCTTTCATAAATCTACCTCACATAATACAATAGACATCAGAATCAACTTTGTCTAGACACCAAACTATGTTGAGAATAGTGGAAATACTCGGCTATAAATAGCTCTAATAGAAAGCTACCCGTCTTCC
>JACPIY010000036.1:0-1813 GCA_016187835.1 Deltaproteobacteria bacterium
CTTCCGTTGGGGTACGGAAGTATGGCTGCTTGAAAATCCTGATTTCAAATCGATGAAAATCATTTCTATCTTAATTGCTATTATTTTCAGTGTGTTATAATCATTCATAATCTAAACGTTGGGACAGTAGTGATTCAATATAAAGGCGCAAAAATGACCACGAATTTCCCGCCAATTTACCCTGTGCCGAAGGCGTTGAGCGTCCATTCTGGTCCGTTATGATTCCTACCTACAATCCTAACCTCCAATACTTAGAACAAACCCTAAAAAGCATCTTAGAGCAAGACCCCGGAGCCGAAAATATGCAAATTGAAATAGTTGATGATTTCTCGAAGGACTTCGATTTAAAAGAATTTTTTAAAAAGTTAGGAGGAGAAAGGGTTTCCTTTTATCAACAAAAGCATCATACGGGCATCGGAAACAATTGGAATATATGTATCAAACAAGCTCGAGGCTATTGGGTTCACATCCTACATCAAGACGACCTGCTCTTACCCGGATTCTATAGCCATTTGCGCAAAGGCATTGAGAGGGATCCGCATGCCGGAGCGGCATTTTGCCGTGACTATGTTATTGATAGTAAAGGAAATAGAAAATTCCTAGGCACACCCCTCAGGGAAACCCCGGGTGTTCTAACTAGTTGGCTGGAACAGTTTTTATCGGATTAAATATCCGTGCTTCTAGCCTCGTGGTTAAACGCAGTATTTATGAAAAATTAGGAGGATTTAACGCAGAACTTCACTACGCACTGGATTGGGACATGTGGAAAAGAATTGCCTCCTGTTACCCAATTTGGTATGAATCTAGGCCGCTAGCCTGTTATCGAGAGCATGATGCATCGGCCAGTTCAGAATTCATAAGATCGGGTCGCCACCTGGCTGAGATTCGTCAAAGCATAGATATTTCTCAGTCTTATTTGCCAACGAGTATCACCGCCGACATTTCAAGAAGAGCAAGGGGGAATTATATGAGTTATGGACTATCAATAACCTGGCAGATGCTTTTAAGGCGCGATTTTGTTTCGGCTATCGCGCGAGTTAGAGAGATACGAAAATTGAGTTCAAATACTTTCGTTAATTTCATACGTTGGCTAACCACCCGAGCAGTCCGGGGTGCCATGAGGTATATTATATCCAAAATATCGTAGCCTAAAGTATGTTATTCAGCATCCTCATACCGACACTTGAGAGTAGACAAGAGCAATTTCATAAGCTCTACGAAAAGCTGAACAGACAAATAGCTGAAAATTCACTCACTGAGGAGGTAGAAGTTGCCTATTTCTTAGACAACATGAAACACTCGGTCGGATTCAAGAGAAATAAGCTTATCGAATGGGCGAAAGGGAAGTTTGTTGCTTTTGTTGATGACGACGATGACGTTAGTGATGATTAAATTCCTCTAATTTGCAGAACGATAAAGGAAAATCCAGATATTGATTGCGTTGGAATTAAGGGCATAATTACTTTTGGCGGTAAAAAACCGCGCATTTTCATACACTCCTTACAGTATAAGGAGTATTTCTCAAAAGGAGGCATATATTTCAGACCACCGTACCATCTCAATCCGATAAAACGCAAGATTGCATGTCGGTACAAATTCGAGGACATAAACTACTCTGAAGACATTGACTGGGCGATGAGAATATGTAGAGATCAGGTGTTGCAAAAAGAGTATTTTATTGACGAGGTTATTTATTTTTACTATAGTCGCAGGTCATGGAATTATCAGTTATTGCTTGACTTATCAGAGCCATTCCGTCATGCTCTGGGCTTACAGTTAGCAAACAGAATCCGTATTAAACGATTGCTTAAGG
>JACPIY010000036.1:1827-22457 GCA_016187835.1 Deltaproteobacteria bacterium
ATACTAAAGGAGTCTACCGTATGAGTATAAAGGAACGAACTACAACAGCGAATTTTTATGAGGGGAAACCGGTAATAACTATCCGCCCACCCAAAGGGTTGGTTCCACTCGAGCTACGCGATCTCTGGGAGTATAGGGACCTGCTCTACTTATTTGTCTGGCGTGATATTAAGGTGCGTTACAAGCAGACTATTGTCGGCACATCGTGGGCAATCATTCAACCTTTTATCGCAATGATTGTCTTGAGCTTATTTTTCGGCAAACTGGCTAAGATGCCATCCGAAGGAATTCCCTACCCTATATTTGCCTATAGCGCGCTTGTGCCGTGGACTTATTTAGTCAATGTACTCTCGCAATCCAGCAATAGCGTGGTAAGTAACCGTGCTGTGGTTACCCGGGTTTATTTCCCAAGACTGATTATCCCGATGACTACCGTCTTGACAGGACTTATGGATTTTGCCATGGCATTCGCCATGCTCCTTGGAATGATGCTGTTTTATGGAATTTTGCCAACTGCGGCCATATTGACGCTACCTTTCTTTCTTTTGCTTGGCATAGCGACGGCTCTGGGACTTGGGTTATGGCTGGCGGCTTTGAATGTCAAGTATCGAGATATAGGGTTTACCCTGCCATTCTTAACTCAAGTATGGTTCTTCGTAACTCCGATTGCCTACCCAAGCAGCCTTGTGCCTGAGCGTTGGCAGGCCATTTACGGCCTGAATCCCATGGCTGGCGTAGTGGAGGGATTCAGGTGGGCGCTTTTGGGCAAGACCGAAGCTCCAGGTATGATACTCGCCGTCTCTGTTTTAGTGGCAGTCTGCTTACTTATAGGAGGGCTTTATTTCTTCCGTCATAAAGAAGATACATTTGCGGATGTGGTGTGAACCATGAGTGATATTGCAATTCGAGTTGTAAGACTGGGGAAACGTTTCAATTTAGACCGACCAAGACGGGGAAATGCCACCCGTGAACTCTTGGAAGATGTAGTTCGCGCCCCTTTTCGAAGTCTTTCGTCTATCTTCCGGCAAGGAATTTTTAACAGCAATGGACGGCAACCTAATAACGACAAATACTTCTGGGCATTGAAGGATGTCTCACTTGAAATCAGGCAGGGTGAAACGGTTGGTATCATTGGCTCCAACGGCGCCGGTAAGTCCGTGCTTCTTAAGATTCTTTCCCGCGTTTCAAAGCCAACCGAAGGCTATGCCGAAATTTATGGCAAGGCGGGTTCAATGCTGGAGGTCGGCACTGGTTTCCACCCCGAACTAACGGCACGCGAAAACATATATCTCAGCGGCGCCATTTTGGGAATGAAGAAGGCTGAGATTAACCGGAACTTTGACGAGATTGTGGCTTTCTCCGAAGTGGAGAAATTTTTGGATACTCCTGTTAAACATTTCTCAAGCGGAATGAACGTGCGCCTTGCCTTTTCCGTCGCCGTACATCTAGAGCCTGAAATTATGCTTATGGATGAGGTGCTTGCGGTTGGAGACAATGCTTTTAAGGAAAAGTGCCTGAATAAGATGAAAGAGGTAGCGTCAGAAGGGCGAACGGTGCTATTTGTAAGTCATGATATGAAAGCTATAGAAGAATTCTGCAACCGAGCGATTTATCTTAGCAACGGGAAAATTGTAATAGACGGGGAAACTGAAAAAGTAGTTTCCCAATATCTAGTCAAGAACCACGGGTAAGACCGGAGGCCATTTTCAATCGAAAAAAGCTAAGGAGTTGTAAGGGCAAGACATGAGTGCTATCCCGTGAAAGGGAGGATATTATGAAAAACGTGTTATAGCGATTGGAGTAGGCGCAGTGGACTCCATTTTAGCTGAAACACGAAAAAGTCCCAAGCTCATCTGCATCACCACTCTCTAACTAAAGTAAACAATTCCTTTAAAGCAAGAAAAAAGAGATGTTGAAGGTATCCTAACTATAAAGAAATCTCTGAAGATAGAGTCATCATAACTGCAAAAAAAACAGGAAATCAAGAGGAGATCGCATATGTTTTTAGACTTGCAAGTCGGCAATCTTACGGAGCCTCTGGCTGGAAGGAGGTGGGATCGGCAGGCAATCATGGGTCAAATTTACCAGCGCATTGCCTACTATCGGAGCCAAGGAATGACCAACTTTGACCCTGTTTTTGTGCATTATAGGAATAACCTTGAGTTTTTCGCCGACCTGATGGCCATTTGGAGTCTTGGTGGTTGTGTAATACCTATAGACTCACGTCTGACAAAATTTGAAGTCGAGACGTTCGACTTCCACAAGGTTTTAAAGTAAGGATGATACTATGTCTTTACAGAATCGGCTTTTTGCTTTCATAAGAGAGTTAGAAGTGTTGAAGGACATGCGTATAAATCATGCTCATTCCCCCTGGGCAGAAGTGAATGCATTTATTTTGTTGATTACCGCGCAACTTATAAGAATTCCATACACCATAGAAGCGCGTGCGCATGACCTTCATCGAGAAACATCTTCGTATGTGCTTTCGGAGAAGCTTGCCAATGCAGAATTCATCGTAACAAATACCTTATTCAACGAGTTACACATAAAGTCGTTCTTGGACAAAAGAGATTGGGAGAAGCTACATACAATTTATGAGGGGATTGATCTAAAGCAATTTGAGCCTAATTCCGACAGACAAAATTATTCAAGACTGACCAGAATACTTTCTGTTGCTAGACTCATAGAACCGAAAGGACTCGTGTATCTACTCAAGGCCTGCAAGGTCTTAAAAGAAAGTGGATACTTATTTAGATGTGAAATTATCGGTGGTCCGGAAGAGCCATTGTATACAAACTATTACATAATGCTAAAAAATCTGCACATGCTGTTAGAATTAGATGACTGTGTCTTCTTTTTGGGAGCTCAACCCTTTAATAAAGTACTGGAACGCTATAGAAGTGCCGACATCTTCGTGCTGCCTTGTGTGATTGCAGAAGATGGCACTAGAGATATTACTCCGAATGCCCTGATCGAGGCTATGGCTATGAAGTTGCCTGTCATTTCAACTAATATAACAGGTATACCCGAAATTGTGGAAGATGGTGTCAATGGAATATTAGTCCCTACAAATGACGAGAAAGCACTTGCGGAAGCACTAATAAAGCTTATTGAAAACCATGACATGAGAGAAAAATTGGGAGAAAATGCGCGGAAGAAAGTCGAAGAAAGATTTGATATAAATAAAAACATTGTTAAATATATTGCTTTATTTGAAGGGGTAACTAATTCGGTGATTCAAAAAAAACAGCTGAAGAAAACACACTTAGAAACTTTGCATGCGCGAGTTAGTATTTCGTAATAAAAAAACCGAGAACCTCATTGTTCGTATCTGCATATAGATTACACTACACTTTACAGCAATGCTGAGCAGGGTGCTAAGTTGAAGCCTTATTGGTGGAATAGTCGCTTACAGAACAATGGGAATCTCATAGTGTTCGGTCTTTGGTATAGGGACAACATCATACTCTTGGCTTTATAAAGTTTTTTCGCTCCTATCAGTTGCTCACAATGATGTATATGTTTTACTTAGTGCAATTACTACAAGGGGAGGATGGTGAAGTCATGGAGTATAAAGATAAGGTACTCATATTAACTCCGGTTAAAGATGCGGAGGGTTTTTTAGATGCCTATTTTGAACTGATTTATGGATTAACCTACCCTCATGATTTAATCTCCATAGGGATACTGGAAAGCAATAGCTCAGACAATACTTATTTTAAATTGAAAGAAAAACTGCCAGAACTGAAAAAGAATTTCAAATCGGCAACCCTCTGGAATAAGGATTTTGGGTTTCAAATATGAGAGAGAACTCCCAGGTGGGCCGGACATATTCAAGTAGAACGAAGAGTTGTACTTGCAAAAAGTCGAAATCATCTTCTTTTCCGGGCTCTTGATGATGAAGATTGGGTTCTTTGGTTAGATGTTGATGTGATTGAATATCCTTCTGATATTATCGAGAGACTTTTGTCACTCGGAAAAGATATTGTTCAACCAAATTGCGTTAAATATTATGGCGGCATATGTCATGATTTAAACGCCAGGAGGGATAAGGGGAAATACTACATGCATGATTTAAGAAAGGAGGGCAATCTGGTAAAACTACACGCCGTCGGAGGCACTATGCTTTTAATAAAAGCCGATATTCATAGGGATGGATTGATTTTCCCTCCTTTTTTGTATGGCATAAAAAGTCCGCTCATAAAAAAACCCTACCATTTTGAACCCAAAAGAGCCATGGTCAGAAGAGCCGTACTGAACGTTATAGAAGGAATAAGAAAATTGGACCTAGGGCAACTAATACAAGTAAAAAGAGTCGTTGCACCCATGCTCAGAGGTGGATATAGCGGACAGATAGAAACAGATTGGGAATAATGGCCCATGATATGGGTTATGAATGCTGGGGTATGCCCAATCTCGAAATTAAACACAGGGATTCATAAGAGAGAATCATGTAAGAAATCTTTAACGGTGAGAGGAACCTATCACGGACCAAGCGGTTATGACCACCATGTAAGTGAATTTGTTCGGGAACTACATAATCAGGGCATAAAGGTAGGTCTTATAGATATCCCATATTGGTATCCTGTCAGGCTTGGTGATGATAAACTTGACCCATGGTTTTATACGCTGGATCAGCAAGTGGATTCAAGTATTGTTCTCCATTTCTGTATTCCTCCTCAGGCAAAACTTTTTTACAGAGATAATTAGATGGAACAGGATCACTGACTTTTTGATCCCTGACTTTAAATTTGAAAGACATCTGGCGTTTGGAGGCTTGCAGAGCAAGCAGAGATTAAAAAAACATGAACCGTTATAGAAAGCATAAACATACTCATCTGCTTTTTCGATATTTCTCACCATTTCTCGAAATAAAAATTGACAAGACCGCTTTTTAGGCAAACCGATGAAAAAAGTTAATGTGTTCGATGTCACTAACTATATAAACAATAAATTAGAAAATATCCTTTCTTATCTAAGTTCAAAATACATCTGGTTTACAGTTTTATGTTTTCTTTTTATGGTTACAATAATGGCTTTTGCTACGCCGTTCGGCACGGTATTACGGGAAGATGCCTACGTTTATCTATTAAAAGGTTTTGAAATAACTGAGGGGAATTGGGTTCCTGCTCGCAGTCATTCAATCGGATGGTCGATATTTCTAGCTTTTTTTCTAAAGTTATTTGCCATCCAGTCTCTCTTCAGCGGAATGATTCTTTCAAGAATACTGTCCATACTGGTTGTTGGTTTCTCTATTTTCCCTTTTTCTGGCCTTGCCAATAAATTAACTGACAAAAGGTCTGCTATAATAGCTGTTCTTGCTTTTGCGCTCTCCCCAATACTGATACGTACAGGTAGTTCACAATGGTCAGGATACAGTGAGCCAATATTTATCTTGTTGGTTATCTCAACAATGTATTTTTTGGCAGATTCGGGCAATAAACCTGTGAACTTAGTTATTGCTACTACTTTGGCTAGTCTTTCCTATTATGTAAGGCCAAATGGCATATTTATGCTGGGCGTCATCGTTTTGTATCTATTATTTTTACTATGGCATCGGAAAATAAACTGGGCATTCCTTCTACTAGTACCATGTCTGTTTTTTTTGCTGTCACTACCTCATTTATATACAAGATATGAAGCGTTTGGGTCCGCTTTTGATTTTGGTAAAAATTCACAATATTTTGTAGATTCCCATGCACAAGCTTCGTTGAAGAATGTCCCTACACCATCTATTGCTAATTATTTAAGAACACATAGCATTGGTGACTATTACCGGAAGTTCATATATAATGGTTTGTTCAAAATAGCAAATCAATTTTATTCTATACTAGGGCAAGTTTGGCTACTTCTATTTTTTCTGGGATCCGTTAAGTATCTTATTTTAGACAGGTTTTCAAAATTCTATGTCCTTTTCATTCTTTTCTTTGTTTTCGTTGCGGGTCTTGCTCCTGTGTTTGAAATTTATGGCATTCCCCGACACTTATATGTATTGCTACCTTTTGTTTTTATCATCTCATCAAAATTCCTGATCGATCTAACTGGAGCAGGTAGTAGAAATAACATATTAGTTTTATCATTTGTTCTATTACTTCTATATCATTCTCCACTCAGAAGTATTATGAGTGGTATAAACATTACTACTCCCAAAGTTCAGGATGAATGGGCAGTCTGGGCTGCAGACAATTTACGGGGGAATATAGCAATTGTTGAGGGTAATGATTTAATTAAAATGAATCTTATAGACAAAAAAATTGGCAATAAAAATCTATTAAATTTATCAGCCGAACAGTTGGGCATATATGCTTTTAGACCTTTTTCTTACAATAGATTAGAAGTTGCGTTGCAAGATTTCAAAAAAATGAAAGTCAGTTACTTGATGTTAGATACAGAAAATATAAAAAGGCGTCGTTATCTGTATGAAGTTTATAATACTGAATGGTCTCGACATTTTATCTTGGTACGATCTTTTAAGAGTGGACCCAAGGATAAATGGGAAATCAAAGATATGGATATATTTAAAATCGCTTATTAAGTGGCTTGCTTGATTTTGACATTAAATAATGTGGGTTCGATGTAAGGAGTAGTAAAGTAATCTTTATGTTTTATATATATGTTTTATATAGCACCCATCTTAGGTTTATCTGTTACAAGGAATGTTAACCAATCATTTGTTTCTCCTTTATTCCTAGAATTCCCAAAGGTAAATTGGTCAGGTTTCTAAAAAGAACGAAACTAATGAAAAAAATCAATGTGTTATATAGTATTATCGGCCGTATAAACAATAAATTAGAAAATATCTTTTCCTACCTAATCTCACATTACGTTTGGTTCACAGTTTTGTGTTTTCTTTTTATGGTTACCATAATGACTTTTGGCGCGCCATTTAGAACAGTACTACGGGAACATGCGAATCAATTGATTTCAAGGATGGAAAAGTATCGTATGACTTTAGTTTTTCAATTATAGTAAAAAAACACGGTAAAGACGTATTACAATGCGGCTCTGCAGGGCAGGGAAATTAACAATACTTCCTATTAATGTAGGGAACGCATATATGCATTCCCTACAGCTTAGCATTCATTGCCAGGTTAAATTTTGTGAAACCGTTAGCCTTCGCACAACAAGGAACCTTGCTTGCCAGTTAAGCAGATATCCAGCGGTAATAAGGCGGATTGTTTCAGAAAATAATTAGAATTTTTTAAGTATAAGTCCCCGTGAGTTTTTTAACTTTTTCGACCTCTTCAGGTTCGTCTAGAACCTCCCCTTTCCCCATCTCATATAAGAAATTGGCGTTATCTCTGGGAGCTCTGCTCTTAACGTTTGGATCGAAGAAAACCTCTTTTGTATGAATAAGCCCCGCCCTATTGTATGATGCAAGCTCGTATTTCATTCCCATTCTAAGGGCGTCACAGGGACAAGCCTCTACACAGAACCCGCAAAAAACGCATCGCATGAAATCTATGTTATAAACCTTTGGTCTTCTTTCTATACCGTATTCATCTGCGGGTTCAGCCACTATGGATATGGCTTGAGTGGGACAGGCAACCTCACATAGCTTACACGCAACGCATCTTATCTCACCCTCATCGTCTGCCGGTAGTATATGGAGACCCCTGTATCTTGGGGGAAGTTCTTTCACTTCTTCTGGGTATTGGACGGTTACGGGCTTAAAATTAAGGATATGCATAACAGTTGTCTTAAGCCCTCTAATTATTTCAGGAAGGTAGAGTCTTTCAAGAAGATTTAACTTTGGTGGTTGTATAACTTTTACTTTAATCGGCATTCGACTTGATCCGCTGGAATTAATTTAACACAAATCAGCGGTTTTTAAAGTACTGGGGGCATGCCGTGCCCCAACTTGTCTCCTACCAAATCATTTACATATTCAATACTTGAAAGACTAATGGGATCCGATTTTTTGAAAAAGGTCAATTTTCTATATAACTTCGCAGATTAGTCTAATATTATGCCGCCTTCTTCAGCCCAAGAAGCAAGCTCTTTGTTTGAAGCTCTGTCGTAAAAATGAATCTGCGCTTTTGTATTTTTTGATTCTTGTGGAATCCAAACAGAATTTTCGATTATAGCTCCATATATATTGGCAACTTGTAAGAGCAAATCGGCTTTTTCACTTAATGATAAATCCCTCCACCCATTTCGATCCAGAAAAATATTTATTTTGTCCCCTTGAATACTCACCTTGTAGAAGAGAGGTTTGATTCTGCTATCGAGTAACCTTTTATTTAGCTCAGCTTCGGTCTCGGAGACCACAGATGTGCTGAGGTTAGATAAACGAACTGGTTCTTTCAGTAGTATATTTTTTTCTTCCGCGCTTTCCTTTTGCATGGAAGGAATCACAAGAAAAACAGCTACAAGAACAATTAAAGCCAAAATCACCGTTACAAATAACGACCCATTAAGTCTTTCTTCCCGCATCTCTATAAAACCTCAATAACTTGGTAATCTTACTGCACTTTTCATTTTCCCTTTTCATGCACATAGACCCATTTTACTCCAACCTACTACCGTAATCTCGATGCCACGGTAAAATACAGCTTTCAATATTCTAATATTTAGATTATTTTTCTTGACCCTGAGATTCTAAGAGAACCCCAATCTGGGTTTTTTACATCATAATATGCAGAACAAAAGAACAAGAGAGGATAATAGCTATAAAAAAAGCAATCTTGTTATTTTCAATCCTCATCTTATCTTCCTGTGCCGTCTATAGTCCAGTTGTAGACCCACAATCCATTAGTAATGACGCCAAATACGAAAGGGACGTTGTAGAATGTAGAGACCTTGCAAGCAGCAATACCGTTAATTCTATGACAAAACATGGCCTAATAGGAGGAGCAATAGGAACTGGGACAGGCGCATTGCTTGGACTAATTGCCGGTAACACCGTAAGAGGTCTTGCCACAGGCGCTGTCATAGGCGGTGTGGCTGGAGGACTTAAAGGAGGCTACAAGAGTGATCAACAACATAAAACGATATTTAGAAACTATATGATAGGTAGAGGGTATAACGTTCTTAACTAAGACTTTTCAGTCCATTCCTTTCTTATTCTCACGTAAATCAGAATCCCAGAGCAGATCGAAACTAAAATCATAAACAATCCGAGAAGAGGAGAACCCAAGAGAAGTTTTCCGATTCCAATCATAGCAAAGAATATAAAAAAAACTCCGAGAAACCAGTTTGTGATTACAGGCATAAATGGGGGACACTTTATCTCTGGCGCTACCCTTGCAATAGGACTCCACCATCCCCATGGACGAATCTTTCTGTAGAAATTAAGAAGCGTCTCTTCGGGTTCAGGTTTTGTCATATAGGTAACAATTAACCAGGTTGCTATTGAAACAGGAACAACGATGATTTGATGCTTGAGTTCAAAGGGAACTTTTGCGAACTTTGTGTACAGAGTTAAAATGAAAATCGTGAGCAATGACGCACCGAGAGCGGAAATTTCAGACCATGCGTTTATTCGCCACCAGAACCATCTGAATATGAGGACGAGGCCAATCCCAGCACTCATTGCCCAGAGAAAAATCCATGCCTTCCCAATATTCTCTATATAAAAAGCAAAACATCCTGCAAGAACTGTAAGAATTAAGGTGCATATTCTTGAAACAAAAATGTAATGGCTCTCGCTCCCATTCCTTCTGATAAATCGCTTGTAAATGTCGTTCATTAAATATGAGGCTCCCCAGTTGAGCTGGGTTGTTATGGTAGACATAAATGCAGCAAGAAAACATACAAAAAGCAAACCTTTAAGTCCTGGGCCCAGGAAATCTCGAATAACTACAATATACATGGCTTCTTGATCCCCTCCCGTCCTCTCCGCGGTAGGGTATACAATTAAAGAAAAAACGGCAACGAGAGCCCAGGGCCAAAAACGAACTATATAGTGATTAAGCGAAAACCATGCCATCCCCAAAAGGGCGTGGCGCTCGTTTTTTGCAGAACACATCCTTTGAATAAAATACCCACCGCCATCGGCATTATGCGAAGACCACCAGATAACCGTTATGTAAACTAGGAAAACGAAAAAGCTAGAAGACCAGAAGCCTTCGCTCACAGGAGTTCCGCCCGATGAGGTCATGAAAAATGAAAGGTGACTCCCAAGCCCATTTAGCTTTTCTAAAAAACCAGAGAAACCGCCGACTTCAGAAGAGTTCACCACTATCCAGGCTAGTATCGTTGTTCCGATAAGGGCAACAAAATACTGAAAGAAATCCGTGAGCGCCACGCCCCAGAGTCCCGACATCGTTGTGTAAATAAACGCAATGGTTATGCAGACTATGACGGCAAAAGTAGTCTCAAATCCAAAAAAAACTTTTATTATTTTTGCCATAGCGCTTATTACCCAGCCCATTACGATAAAGTTAAAAAGAGTTGCAAAATAAAACGCTTTAAATCCTCTAAGAAACGCAGCTGGTTTCCCGCTGTAGCGGAGCTCTATGAGTTCGTTGTCCGTAATTACCTCAGCCCTTCTCCAGAGCCTAGAAAAAACAAAAACAATAAATACATGGCTGAAGAGATAGTTCCACCAGAACCAATTTTTCCATATCCCGTCCGTGCGAATCCATCCAGATACAACGAGCGGGGTGTCCGCCGCAAAGGTTGTTGCAACCATTGAAGTTCCAACAATCCACCAGGGAAGGTTTCTTCCAGAAACGAAGTAATCGGACATGCTCCTGCTTGCACGCTTTGTGAAGTAGATGCCGATAGCTAGAGAGAGAAGCATGTAAGCAACAACAATCAGCCAATCAATGGGGCTTAGTGCGGATAGGATCGCTCGAATGGATTCGGGCATTAGACTGGTTTTAAAGTTTATAGTGTTTTATTAAGAAATCCATAATTTATTTTGTTATCACAGGGAGCGAGTCCTCTCACCTATAATTCCAAGCTATGGGAAGCAATCGAGCAGAGTAGATAAAAGATGGAAGAAAAGCATTCCCATCAGGTGAGCTATTCTTAAAGGCTCTTCGCAGTTTTATACCATTTCTAATTCAGAAATGGCTAAATCGACGACAGATGGAGGGCCTAACACAGTCTAAGAAAGCGGGACAGGCCTGTCCTGAGTTTATCGAAGGGAATGTCCCGCCTATCGCGGAGGATTGAGATTAAGAAATAAACACGGAAATATGTTTAACCAGTTAATTATTAGAAATGGTACTGGATTATTCTACATGCGGCATTACTTTTTCGGCAAAAAGCCTCATCGAACGCATAGCTTCATCATGGCTTATGCCGGGGAAATTGAATCGGCATATGAGATTATCTATCGGCAAGGCTTCCTTATATCTGCTAATTGTTTCAATACACTCCTCTGGCGTTCCGATTATGCTTTGTTCCTTTGCCAAGTCATATAAAATAGGGTCGTTAGGGTCTGACAATAAATTCCCTTGACGATCTACCATTGTCCCCCAGGAGGCATAACCTTTGGCGGTATAAGTTCCGTGCTCTTTAATCTTTTCCCAGATTACATGGCTTTTCTCATCAGATATATATGCTTCTCGAACAAGAGGCTTCTCGAAATCACTGGGATTGCGTCCGTATTCTTTAAGAAGAGACGAGTGCATGTCAAACAAATACTTTACAATCGGGATTATGCCTATAGCAGGCACGTATAAAGGCGCGCCTATCCGCGCCGCACGCCGTATAGCGGGTTCTGTAAAAGCTCCGATCCAGATTGGAATCGGTTTTTGAACGGGCTTCGGGGTTACATTGACATTCTCGTACTTATGGTACCTGCCCTTAAAGCTAAAGGGCCCGTCCGCCCAACTCTTTTGCAGAATCTCAAGGCCTTCTTCCATGCGCCCTTTGCGCTCTTTAAGAGACACGCCGAATCCCTCAAACTCTTCCCTTCTGTATCCGAGACCAAGCCCTAAGATTAATCGCCCTCCCGAAATTAAATCCGCAACCGCGGCATCTTCGGCAATTCTTATCGGATCATGAAGAGGCAGTAGTAATACGCCTGTTCCAATTCGTATTTTCTTTGTGCGGGCACCTATAGCCGCGGCTGTTAATAGCAGAGAGGGACAATAACCATCGTTCAGAAAATGATGTTCGGTGAGCCAGGCCGAGTCAAATCCAAGCTCCTCTGCAACGCTTATTTCCTCCAGCATTTCGGCATATAACTTCTGTTGCGGGCTTGGGTTGTGCGGTGGGGACTGCAAACTGTAATATCCTATTCCGAATTTCATAGTTTTTCTCCTCCTAACTTTTTGTTGTTGCAAGCGTAGTTATTTACCATAAAGACACAAAGAACACAAAGTTTTTTATAATTTTCGTTTGTGTCCTTAATATCATTTTTACTCATGAACTTTAGGGATTCTCTGCTAAGGCTTTTTTCCCATTTCATAGTATAAGATTGCAATAAAGCATTTTAGAGAAGAGTCAAGAGGACTTCTATGTCGAAGTTCAAACCATTTTATGTATAAACGGGTTGAAAATTTTTTAAATCACGGAGTGCACACCGGATAATCTTGAGTGTTTCTTCACTACTCAGAACCGTTGGCAGTCTTATGGGTCGCTTCGCCCGCAAAGAGTTTACTGGACCTTCCAGGGGTTTGTTGAGTACCTCTCGGTAAAGGAACAACAAAGCGCTGAACGCCTGATTTTGGGTAGAGGCAGACACTCGCCTTTTTGTGGCAAGGTCAGTCAAAAATGCCTCGACCTCCGCATTGCCCATTTCCAGCGGATGACGCTTGTTGTGGAAAAAGGTATATCGCTTGATCCAGTAGATGTATGCTTCCTCAGTGCGCTTTGAATAATGTTTTCGCCGGATAGCTTCACGTACGAGGACAAGAAGCCTCTTTTTTGGTTTTTCCATACTTTTCTATTGACTAGAAATTACATTTATCGTAGTATCAAGTAAAATAGCGATTTGCAGTCTAATTATTAGTTAAGCGCCACGGCGGATGGAGGACATTTTCGAGTTGAATGGCCTACGAGTTGGGTCCAAGGCATTAAAGGCACTAAGGCGACGTGGACGGAGAAAACGATGAAACAGACGAACTTTCCTCCTGGGGGGATGAGGAGCGTGTTCGGCGAGTGTTGGACCATTACGAGAGGCAGTCAGATGATGAGGCTGTCGCGGAAGATGAGGCAGCTTACGATTCCACTACTCACACGACAATGGAGATCCCGCTAAGATGGTAGAGGCTGGGTAATGCGTTCAAAAACAGCCGGTGAGTTACGAGGCAGTCTGGTACACACTTACAGTTTACCCAGGCGGCCAAAACGGAAATGCTGGCTAAATTCCATCTGTCAGCCGCTGGCACGAAAGGTGTGCGGGTTCAGTTTGTGCAGAATCCCAGCTACTTCCTCTTGGGAGTAAAATAAATATGGACGGCCTTACCAGTCTGGAAAAGTCACTCGCCAAAACGGAGTCCGACGCTGACGCAGCTCTGAGGGCAGCCACTGCCGTGGTCAGCTCCCTCAAAAAGTTTCGCGTGGCAGCAAAAACAGGAAATCTTCGTGAGTTGAGGAGGGCGATTGAGGTTGCGGAAGAGGCTATCTCGGCTCTAAGACAACAATTCAGCAATGCCAAAGAAGGTTGGGATTTCAATGAGGAAACATACCTATCCGGAAGGGCTTTTTCCTTGGAGATTCTTGAAGCGGCAGAGCAAATGGGTGTGAAGATTTTTGAACAAGACGATAGGCTGTACTGTTATCCGTTTCTCATCCGCATCTTACCCAACGAACGCGCTATCCTGATTGACAAGAAGCGCGACAGAGGGCTACGCCCCTCCATATTTGTCAACCACCTGAGGGAACTGCAAAACAAGCCTGTACGATTCCGGTCGGAGGCGTTTCTTGAGTCCTTATGCTCTGTATACGCAACGGCTGTCAAGACGCGCGGAAAGGATCGACAGGGAGAAGCAGCCGTCATCCCTCTTGTGGAGATCTATGGCATGCTTACACCTTTGCCGGGGCACTCAAAGGAGTATTCTCGACAGGAATTTGGCCGGGATCTTTACTTGCTGGATCAGAGTGGTGTCACTACCACAAGGGAGGGCAAGCGTGTCAGCCTCCATACTGCCAGGGGAAACGAGCCCGACAGCAAAGTCATCCCGATCGTGACGAGGGATGGCCAGATGAAGAGATATTACGGGATTTCGTTTACGCAAGAACGATAGGAGATTTACAATGTATATACGCCCCGAAGAGTGGTTGGAGGTTGTTCGGAAAGAGTATCTACAAGGCTTTATTCGTGATGGAGGGGCGGCGGTCAAGTTCATTGTGCCGACGGAGGAAATTGGTCACGACGCGTTGCAGCAGAAACTGCGTGGCATCTCTGATGCTGAAGGATACTGGTTTGCCTTTGTTGATGCCGCAAAAACCGGAGTCCACATGATTGATCAGCTGTTCCACGAGGTTGCGCGACAGGTTGATTGGGACGATTTGGCCTTTTCGTTCGTGTCCCGGATTATTTCGGAGAACGGATATAAGATTCCGTCTCAGCGTCAAGAGTTCAGTCTTCAAAAGATCGCTGAACTAAACGGACGCGATCAAAAACTATTACCGAATGACTTGAAGCGTCTCCTGGAGAATAACCTTTTTCACGACTACCATATGTGCCAGGAGTTTCGAATTGCCATGATGCAACTCTGTCAGGCTCAACTGGGAATGATTCAAGTTCCTGGCGATGTGATCAAGGAGTGGCTGCAGGGAGAGTTACGGCGCATTTCGGCAATCAAGGCCGCGCCCATCTTTCAAAAAATCGCAAGACACAATGCGCGGCACATGCTCTCATCACTCTCTTATTGGTTACATCTTGCGGGTAAGGGCGGGCTCGTTATCGTTCTGGATATTTCGCGCTGCCTGGTGCAGCGGCCCAAGCCTAAGGACCCGAACGATGCGAGTCGCTATTACACCAAGGCAACAACCTTGGACGCTTACGAAGCCTTGCGCCAGTTCATTGACGCGACGGACGAATCGGAATTCTGCTTCATCGCTGTCATTGCTCCAACTGCATTTTTGCAACCTGATGATCGCCGAGGGGTAGGGAGTTATAACGCTTTGAAGCTACGAATTTGGGATGAAGTCCGCGATAAGCATCGTGCCAACCCGCTTTCTTCATTGATACGGCTCTCGCCCTGTCCTGACGTAATTACACCAGCACATCGAAGTGGAGACCGGGAATGAATACAGAAAAGCAAATCGAAAATCGCCGGGCGATTGAGGCTTTGCGTTCTGGAGTGCCTAACCGGGATGCTGTTCTTGCACTGGGTTGTGAACAGCCAGCTATTGAAGAGAAATTTCGGGCTCAACTCCAGGAGGCAAAAAGAGGCGCGATGGAGGGGAAGCAGGCTCCCGGATTGCTCATAGCAGGTGACTTTGGCGCGGGAAAGTCTCATCTCCTGGAGTACCTTCAGCATATTGCGATCGAAGAGAATTTCGTTTGTAGCAAGGTGGTCATCAGTAAAGAGACTCCCTTGCATGATCCCGTCAAGTTGTATCGTTCCGCAATCCAAGGGGCGATCGTGCCCAAGAAGCGAGGCTTGGCTTTGACCGAGGTTGCCACCAAATTGGTTCCGCCGAACGAGGCATACGTTGAATTTGAGAAGTGGGTTCACGGTCCGGACTCCAAACTGAACTCACGATTCGCAGCCACGTTGTTTTTGTTCAAGCGCATGAGAGGTGTTGAGGATTTTTGGGAGGACCGCATCATCTCTTTTTGGTCTGGTGATCCCATTGGAGCTGCTGAAATAAAGAAGCAGCTGAAAGAGTGCGGGGAAAGAGCAACTTATAAAATCGAAAAGGTGAACCTTAGAGACTTGGCTATACAGCGGTTTCAGTTTGCCCCACGGTTAATGATTGCGGCCGGCTATTCGGGTTGGGTCCTGCTCGTTGATGAGGTGGAACTGATTCGACAATACTCGCCGCTTCAGCGTGCGAAGTCTTACGCGGAACTGGCAAGGTGGTTGGGGAAGTTGCCAGACCAGCAATTCCCGGGTTTGACCACCGTTTTCGCCCTGATGTCGAATTTTGAAAGCGAAGTTCTGGAGGAAAAAAATGACCTGGAAGTGGTGCCTCGCAAACTGAGGGATAGAGGCTGGGAGGACCTTGCCAAGCAAGCCGTCCGCGGTATCCATGCGGGGGCTTATGGTTGGGAGCCGCCGCCGTTGCACGAGTCTGCGCTTAGCTCCACGGTCATGCGGCAGCATGTGAAAAGTTGGATCACCGAGTGGGACCTGAAGAGACTCTACCCAGACTACAAGAGTGAGATAGAAGTGACGGAACTGAAGATGGACTACACCGAGGACGCCGATCTGGAGGTTCCCAGCGCGGAAGACTCCGGGGATTTGCCGTCTGCATGAGATGCTGATGAAGACGGAGGCAGGAAGCGATGCCAATACCTTACCGTGATGCAGACGAAGTGGAAGAATTGGGCGCGGCCGGTTATCTCAAAATCGAATCATCATCCGGCGGTTCCGGTTATCTGGGCGCGCTGTTTCTGATCAACGCGCGCGGTGAGCCAATCGAGTATAGCTATAACCGAATCCAAACACCTCACACCTTTCTATGGCGACAGGCAGACCTCCGGCGGCACGCCGAACATAAGCTGACAGCTTCGCTCCTTTTGGTCTGTCCTCGAACTCCTCGAATCTTGCTATGTCTCGCCGAAGAGGTGGGAAGCGAGCTTTTTTGCCAGGATATTCAACTCTCGATCCCAGTCTGCCGTATTGCTCCTGCGATCAAGGCAACAGCATATTCCGCAGAAGAGACTGTACAGGTGGCCGAAACCTCAGAACCCATGCACCTCTTTTGGTTTCCGAGCCGGCCGCAGGATGACTCCATCGAGCTACGGCTTCTCCACGAATGGACCTCACGATGATGGCGAGAGCGGATTGGTGGAAAGAAACGAAGGAGGAGATGCCGCGCGCCCGTTGGTTCGGCATCTTCCCTCGCAAGCTTCGATTACAGGAGCGATCACCTGGCCGTCTGACAGTTCCTTCGCTCAAGATTGCCTCCGCCGAATGCCTCTCGATTCGGAATGAGGAATCCGTCTCAGCACCCCATTGTCTGACCGCAGAATGGCCGTTGGTGCCTGCGGTGAATCTCATCGCTCATGGAGAGACGCCTCTGAAGGGGCAAAGCGGGAGTGTCGCGCTCGCCAGCGTTCTGCTGAACGAGCAGCCGCCTGCTCCGCTCGCTCAACCAAGGCGGTCAGGAATATACCAGCAATCGCTCCGCGAGATGCAGCCGCCAAGCGAGGATGAACTCCCGCTTTCGAAGCGGCTTGCCTATTTGCTCCAGCCGCCTACTGACCTGCTTCTTTCAGTGGCTGGGCCTTTGGAGTGGCCGGGGACGTTGTTCGACTACCAATTGGAAGGCATTGAGGCGCTGATGGCACACGAAGCACTTCTGCTTGCCGATGACATGGGGCTCGGTAAGACGATCCAGGCAATCGCCGCTCTCCGAATCCTCGTTTTTCAGCGCCGTATCGAGTCCGCTTTGCTAATCGTTCGTGCAGGCCTCATCAACCAGTGGCGCAGGGAATTGCGTCGCTGGGCACCGGAGTTACGCATCTCGACGATCCGCGGCTCAGCAGCGGAACGGGCCTGGCAATGGCCCGCACCGGCGCATGTATACCTGGTAAGTTATGAAACCTTCCGTTCCGACTTTACCGACAACCCACACTCGCCGCCACGCCGTCGCGTTTGGGATGTTGTGATGCTGGACGAAGCGCAGGCAATAAAAAACCGGGACGCAGAGGTCAGCGTGAAATGCAAGCGACTTCATCGCCGCCGGGCCTGGGCGCTCACTGGCACGCCCCTCGAAAATCGCGTAGATGATCTGGCTTCCATCCTTGAATTTGTCGTGCCGCTCAAAGACGGTGAGTCGCCATTAAGACTGACTCCTGGCCCAGAACTGCGCGAGAGGCACAAAGGCTTGCAACTGCGCCGAAAGAAGGCCGACGTCCTTCCTCAGCTTCCGCCAAAGATTGTCAGCCAAATAGTACTGCCGCTCGAGGGGCCACAGCGGGAGAGCTATGAGCGCGCAGAAAAAGAAGGGATCATTCAACTACGAGAAAAGGGCGAGGCCGTTCGAGTGGAAAACGTCCTGGAACTCATCATGAGATTGAAGCAGATTTGCAATTTCTGCCCGACCACCGGACAATCTGTGAAACTCGAGGATATCCACGAGCGACTGAGCACCCTCGAGTCTGAAGGTTATCGCGCTCTTATCTTCTCTCAGTTTACAGATGAAGAACACGGCACACGTGCGATTGTATCAAAACTTCGCTCGTTTCAGCCTCTCCTTTACACAGGTGACCTTTCATCCTCTCAAAAAGACGCGACCATAAAAGAATTCAAAGAGAATCCCGCCCGAAAGGTTCTTGTGCTTTCTCTGCGCGCTGGCGGCCAGGGCCTGAATTTGCAGGACGCCTCCTATGTGTTTCACTTCGACCGATGGTGGAATCCTGCTGTCGAGCGGCAAGCCGAAGACCGCAGCCACCGCCTCGGCCAGCCCTTTCCGGTCAACGTCTACAAGTACACTTGCGAAGACACAATCGAGGAGAAAATTGACCAAATCCTTCAGGAAAAGCAATTACTCTTTGACGAACTGGTAGACGACGTCTCGATAGACTTGAAGTCGAAACTCACCAGCGAAGAACTCTTTGGTCTCTTCGGGCTGACACCACCTGAGCGTGCGAAGTCCTCGCGAGGAGGCACTGAGTCTGCGGCAAACTACGCGGAAATGAGCGGGGTCGAGTTCGAAGAATACGTCAAACGGCTGTTGGAGCGAAAGGGGTGGCGCGTGGAGACCACACCGCCGACACGCGATGGGGGGATAGACCTTATCGCTCGACGCAATGACGATGTGGATATAGAAGTAACCCTTTACGTTCAATGTAAGAACCACTCGTCGCCCGTCGGCGTTGATGTAGTTCGAGAACTGAATGGCTCGCTGCCGAAACAATTATCCGGCACGCGCGGCGTGGTCGTCTGTCCCAGCGGTTTCACAGCCGACGCAGTCGCCTTTGCCAAGGAACGCGGACTCGTCCTCTGGGACAGGCATCATATATTTGAGCTATCGAGTGCATGAATCCAAAGGTAGGAAACGCAGTAGAGTACTCTCGAAAATGATTTTCTGGAGTTCGGACAGGACGCCTACCATCGTCATATCTTTCGGCAATCACGCCATATCAATTGATTTCTACTCCAATCCATTACTCACAAAAGGTGCCCACTGGTATACAATTACACGAATCAACCGGAGCTCCTTTGAAAAGAAGGTGAGATGAGTTTCGTGACTTAGAGATTATTCTCGAGGGAGTGATTGCGCCTAACCATGGCATGCAGCGGACGGCAAACCGTGCCGCCGCTGATGCCGATGTCGTTATGCGTCGACCCAACTGTGGGCATTGTGCCTTCTTGGGAAAAGTTGGGGTCAGGCATGCATATTGATTTAACGTCTTAGAATACTAATGATCTTTGATTCAGTCTTCACATCCCTGCTTGCTGCATACCGACTATAAAGCCTACTTATAATATTACGGGTCAATTCTTGACCTTATACATTGTACCTTTCTAGCAACTTGAACAGGTTTGAATCTCTCTTGATACCTTTTTCAATCCCACCCTCTGCCTTCGAAAAAGGGGTACGTCCCCTTTTCTTCCTCATCTCCTAAATTGTAAAAATCTAAATTTGACCAAACAGGCAACGTGGAGGTAAGTCCCCAGTTTACTAATTTCTATCAAGTAACTGTCATTCTATATAAAAGTCTAATGGACCGAAGGGAGAAATCTTAGCCTTCGAGAAATCATGAAAACCAAGAAGATTCCTCACGTACGTTCGGAATGACACCTTTTGTCAGATTGCTTCGCGGAGTTTATTCCTTCGCTTTGCTCAGGACGGGCTCTGAGGTATCGAAGGGCTCAGAGTGACAGCCTTGGGAATTTTGACAAAGGGTGAAAATCGTGCTGACATTGTCCGACGGAATAAATCTTGATTATTACACCTAAATTCTTGATATAACTTCCTTTCCAAAAAGCTCTATACATCTCGATATTATTTCATGTGTCCCTTTAGGGAATTTCATTGTACACAAAATGTAATTAATTCCGAGTTCGTCTCTATATCTCTGTACTTCCCTTACGCAATCCTCCGGGTCGCCAATTATAAAACGGTCTTCCGCCAGATAATCAAACAGCGGATCATCGGGACTCGTAAGCTCTTTCCCCCGGACGGACATCTTAACTCCCAAACCAAGGAAGAATCTATACATGACTATTATGTACCTGTCTGCTTCTTCCTTTGCTCTTTTCTTATCCTCGGCAATATAGACCCTCCTTAGGAGTATATGCTCGATGCCCTGGGGATTTTTTCCAGCCTGCCTTGCGGCATGGTTGTATGCGTCCATCATGTCCTTTATCATTTGCGTTGTTCTCAATGGACCGATAAAAAGCGGAAACCCAAGGGTAAATTCCCTAGCGAAATGCAACTGCCTTTGATAATGAAATTCTCGGAATCTTGGTAATAATACCACGCTCGAGCGCAACTTCATACGCGCTCTTGTACCCGAGCGACTTGCGGTACTTTCCATTGAGCAGGTGCAGCTGCGACTGGAAGGTATCATCTCTCACCTCGGCAAGGTTGGTGCCCTTTGG
>JACPIY010000092.1 GCA_016187835.1 Deltaproteobacteria bacterium
ACGAGCGGATAATCCCTGTTTGATACGGCAAAGACAAAAAATCTTCCCATTCCCGGTATTGCAAATATATGCTCCACTACGAATGAACCTGTCACGAGATAAGCTGTAATGGGCCCCAAAACCGTAACAACGGGAATCAGCGCATTCCTAAAAATGTGTTTAATTACTACCTTAGTTTCACTTAATCCTTTTGCTCTGGCTGTTCTTATAAACGGAGTTTGAGAGGTCTCCAGCATGCTGGCTCTTATAAGACGGGCTAGATAGGCAGTCGGTCCTGCCGCAAGGGTGAGTGCAGGAAGTATAAGGTGTTCCGGCTTTCCCCAAAGCGCTGCGGGAAACCAGCCTAGTTTTACTGAAAATACGTATATTAACACGGCGGCTACTACAAAATTCGGAACTGATACAAGAGCCATAGCAAATGAAAATGAAAAGAAATCGAAGAAACCTCTTGGCCTTACTGACGAGGCCATTCCTGCAATGGTTCCAAACACTACAGAAAACAGAAGTGCAACTATTCCCAACCCTAGGGAAGCGGGAAGTGTTTCTTTTATAACCTCGTTTACCGACCTGTCTACGTATTTATATGAAGGACCAAAATCTCCATGCAATACGTTATCTAAATAGATTGCGTATTGCCTCCATAAAGGTTCGCTTAATCTGTATTTTTCTTCTATATTCTTCCGAATCTGCGGTGGGAGTTTTTTTTCAGTGTCAAATGGCCCCCCCGGAAGAATTCTTAGCAGAAAAAACGTGAGTGTGATTACGACTAATAAAACAGAAATTCCAGTGAATGCGCGACTCAAAATAAATTTGACCATTCACCAGGCAATCCTTTCTTCAAGCTCCTCTCCTTACCACAAAGGTTTCCTTTGAGAATAGACCTCTTGAGTCCTTTGCAAAAACGGTTAACAAATTAACCCCGTCTTCAAGCTTCACTTTTAAAGAAATGGGAATCTCTTCATCCGTAGAAGGAAGCAAAATCTTTTTATCGTCTCCCACAAACACGGAAACAAGTTGAATCCCATCTTTGTCCTTTATAAATCCATTTAGGGTCACTTCTTGGGACTCTGTAGAAAGTGGAGGGCTGGCTATGTTTATGGAAGGAGGCTCTTCAAAAACCTCCTCAAACTGTAAATTCTCGGAAGGGGCAACCCCTAAGTGTGCAACGAGGACATCATCCTTGTCCATCCATCCGATTAGGTGTTCATCAAGCTTGATTTTTATCCATCCTTCGTTTTCTCCTATGGTTTTAAAAACCGATCCTTTTTCTGACACTGCTATGACCGGAGCCTCGACAAAACTTCCTCCTCTTATTGATACTCTGTCTTTTGAGACCATTACGTTTTGTGATTTGCTCACAAGCTTTACTTCTTTGCTTTTTTCGGGGATGTAAATTTTGCTTGAAATACCTTCTCTGGAGACTTCATCTAGGACCTGAAACTCCATGTCAATCTTTGGATCAGGCTTTTTCACGTTGAATATAAGTGTTGCTTCTTTTGTTTCACCCGGATTCAAATTTTTAAATTGGAATCTGCCTTTTTGTAGGAATATTTTATCGCCTGAGAGATTTTTAATTGACAAAACGGTTTCTTCCGATTGCCCCTTGCCTATGTTCTTTAGCCTTACAAAAAGCCCTATAGTTTCACCGACCTCCGGAATTCCATTTCCATTTCCTGAAGATTCGTATCTTCCGTCATCCACAATTTCGTAATTAAAACCAAATGCCGGTCTTGGAAGCTCTTCTATGTTTGCCTTGAAACTGAAGTCAGGCAGAGCAGTGCTATACCCATCTTTAAATCGAAGAGTGACTTCATCCTCTCTTGTAAGAGTCCATTTTGGGATTTCGAAAGCGGTGCTCCAACTTCTTTTTTCGCCCGGATTCAGTCTGCCGAATATAAATTCTTTTCCTTCAAACATCGGATCATCCGATTTTGTTACGGCTGACAATCTATAGAGAGGTGCTGTTCCCTTGTTCTCTACTTCGGCAACAACCTCAACCTTCTGTCCGGCTTTAACTTTGATATTGGTCGGTGTTATTTTTACGAAGAGTTTTGGAACTGCCGTACCCGTGCCATCGAGAGACCAGTCAACTTCCATCTCCTTCCATTTTTCTTCTATCTTTGTTTCTTCATCATCGGAGATACGGCTGATTGTGTTTTTGACATCATCAAGGATATTGTTCCTAACTGGCGAGTTTGAAGAGAGAAGGATTTCTCTGGCGACTGCTAAATAAAAATCTTTTTCGAGTTTGTTTCTTTTTTCTTCCCGACTTAAGGCTTCTTCCGGGGTTTGTTCCTCCTCGTTTTCCTTAACCTCCGAGGTATCCAGGTACGTTATTGAATATAAGGGCTTATCTGATGGATTTCTTTTTTTATTGGATTTTTCTCGTTCATCAATATTCAAAGATGAGTTAGAAGGGTTAAAACTAATCAGGTTTTTGGTGATAATCGCCGGATGAAGCGCAATATCTGGCGTAATGCCGATGTCTTGAATGGATATATCTCCGGGCGTGAGATAATCGGCTATTGTTAGTTTAAGTGCCGAGCCGTCGTTCAAATCAAATATCTGTTGGACCGATCCCTTACCGAATGTTCTTTCTCCTAGAAGTACTCCTCTGTTATTGTTCTTTATCGCCCCTGCTACGATCTCCGAAGCACTTGCGCTACCAGAGTCTACGAGTACAACAATCTTTCCGTTGAAATCATAATCTTCGTTTTTTGCTTTGTAGGGTTTTTTTGAATCTCCGATCTGTGTGGTGACTATGACTCCGCTTTTTAAAAACAAGTCTGAAATTCTTTCCGCCTGGTCTAAGAGTCCTCCCGGGTTTCCTCTCAGGTCGAGTATAAGACCTTTTACTTTACCGTTTTTTCTAAAGTTTTCGAGACTTTCCCTGAGGCTGCTGAGAGTGTTTTTTTGAAAGTCCCTTATTCTTGCATAAATGATCCCGTCGCTTAGATTAAAAGCCTCGACGCTCTCAATATTAATTGTGTCTCTCACAATTGAAAATTTCTTTGGCTCTGAAAGCCTCTCTCTCATAACATAGATATTAACAACGGTTCCTTTTGGACCTCTCAGTTTACCCACTGCCTCGATAAGAGACATGTTTACAGTGGATTCGTCTTCTATCTGGACAATCCTGTCATTCGGTTCTATTCCAACTCGATGTGCCGGTGTGCCGTCAATTGGGGCAATTACTGTAAGCTGTCCGTCCCTTATCCCTATTACGATTCCCAGTCCCCCAAAGCTTCCCTCTGTCTCGATCGTGAATTCCTGATAAACCTGGGGTGCAATAATCCCTGAATAAGGATCAAGGGTTTTTAGCATCTCATCAGTTACGGCGTATTCAATGTCGGCCGGTTTCGTGTCCTTTGAGACCAGTCTGGGAACGACAAAGGTAAAAACCTCTTCCATTCTATCGGCAAGGCTGCCCAGGTCGGAAACCCCTTTCATATCGAAGGTCTTTTCTTCGTTCATTACTTGAACCTTAAAGAAAGGACTGTTTTCACGGCTTGGGAGGTCTACAAGCACTTCATCCACGCTTCTTTCAAGCTTTTCGAGCCCGCTGATGAGCATGGTCTTGGGATTGATGGCCGATTGGTCGACGTAGTATCTTTTTACATAGTGCATAACCAGAGGAAGAACGCCGATGGTATCACTCTCTAGCCTTTCTTCAAAATGTTGAGCTTTGGGTGAAAGCAGTACAAGATAAATTACAGGGAGAAAAATAAACACAACTAATTGATTTCTTTTCATAAAGGCTACAATTCGGTTCAACTTTAACTCCTCAAAGGCCGTAATTTCATTATAGTAAAATTACCTTACTTAAATTGATAATCAAATCTTAATCTTTTGAGAAATTCGTTAAATAAATTCTCTTCAGAAAGGGTAACGCGGTTGAATTAAAGAATAAAGCGTCATTGTTTAGTAGGGGCAGTTCATGAACTGCCCCTACTTTCTATCAGTTGCAATTAAGGACAAATATAATTAAGACCATTTTAACAAAGTATTTAGTTATAGTAAGATTGCTGAGAAATGTAGGGCGCGTTCCCCGAACGAGCCTTAGGGTTGTGGTTCCCTAAAAACCCTCCCTCTTGGTTGCTACCTCAGATCCCGATGAGGGCATCAGCCCCTACTACAATCTTCCGGGGGAGGAAATTGTAGGTAATGCCATAAATAGGAAAGTCATCAATACCTAATTTCTTTCTTCAAATGGTATAAGACCAGTCAGAAATTTTGAGGAAGACTAAGTTGTGCCACATTAATTATTAACTAACGTTACAAGTGGTTCGTTTTGTTTTATGCTCGGAAATAACAGACAAGCCTGTCCTGAGTCTATCGAAGGAAATGTCTGTTCTACCAATATCTGGTGGGTCGGTCATGCCCTGTTGACTTTATCGGGTATCCATGAAGAAGAGACGCCATTAATGGCGTCTCTGCCCTATGAAGATTATCGCTTAAGCCTATTATGACCGAAGTTTAATGCCCCCTCGCAATAATCGAAGCGATTGTCAATTTAGGTAGAGATACACTGGCTTGTTGCAGGGAGCTTCATTACATAAGATTTTGAAAATGGAAAAGTTGTGGACTTGTATTTAATATGCTATAGAATTGCAAAAATGGGCAAGAAAAGTAAAAAATCAAAAGACATAAAAAAGCACAATATAACTACGGAAGAACCTGCTCAACCTAATGGAAAAGAAGGACGGATTAAAGCTTTAATCAATCACAAAGCATTAGTTGTAGTTCTTTTGTTTGTAATCTCTTTCGCAGTATTTGTTCCTTCTCTCAAAAACGATTTCGTTTGGGATGATGTTGAAGCTATACAAGAGAATTACAATTCTTTCAGAACTCTTAATATCACATCTCTTGTAATCCCCAGAGACAAAAAACACAAAAGGGTCGGCTACTATCGTCCCGTAGTGTTTTCATCAATGTTTGTGGATAGAACTATGTGGGGACTATCTCCCTTTGGATTTCATCTGACCAACCTTATCTTTCATTCAGTCTCTACAGTTTTATTTTACCTATTAGCCCTTTTTTTGCTCGGAGAATTTAAAGTTGAGAGAAAAGAGGGCATAGCTTTTCTCTCTTCGCTTTTTTTCGCTTTTCATCCGATGCACGTTGAATCTGTTGCCTGGATTGCGGGAAGGACTGATGTGCTGTGCGGCCTGTTTTTTTTCTTGGCTTCTATCTTTTATATACTCTCTTACAGAAAGTTGTGGTTTTTGTTTTTGTCTGCGGTCTCTTTTTTTCTCTCGCTTCTCTCAAAGGAGGTTGCTATTGCTTTTCCAATTACCGCTTTGGTTTTTGACATAGCGAGCGGGAGATACAAAAGTCGTGGAAACATAATCAAATATGCTGCTTGCGCGATTCTCGTTTTGATCTATCTATACCTGAGGGGAAGGGCTTTTATAATTATCCCGAAATTAACGGATGAAAGGATTCAGCAAGCAGTAAGCCAGGGTTCTGAAATTTGGGGAGTTTTAAAAGTTATTTTAAGCTCTTATCTTTTCTACATAAAAGAGCTTGTTTTTCCTTTTAATTTCAATGCTTTTATAGGAACCGTGCCTGGAGGGAGTTTCTATTTGCTCTCTTCAGTCGTAGTCATCTTTCTTCTTTGTGTAATAAGCTTTGTTTCAATAAGAAGGAAAGTAGGCATTGCAGCCTTTTGTATATTCTGGGTTCTCATTACTGTTGGTCCTGCTTGTATTATTGCCATTTCCCGATTTGCCGCAACACCTCTTGCCGAAAGATATTTGTATATTCCTTCTGCCGGATACTGTCTGTTGGTTGGATATTTAATACTCAAGATGGGGAAGGCGATGAAGGTTCAAAAAATAGCATGGGGCATCGGTTTTCTTATCATCATATCCTATTTGTTCTTCACCGTGGACAGGCAAGGCGTGTGGAGGAATAACCTGGCTCTTTGGGAAGACAGTTCGAAAAAGTCTCCGAATCAGTTTCTTCCACATCTAAACTACGGCGCGGCGTTAAAAGAGGTGGGGAGAAACGATGAGGCAATCCGCGAATTTCAGGTCATTCTTGATCCTAGAGTAACTAGTACCAAAAGGCAAAAAGCCCGTGCATCAGGCAATATTGGGATTATCTACGGACTTGAAGGAGATTTTACGACTGCCGAAGAATGGCTTCTTAAATCCATTAATTATGATCCTAGATATGGAAGACCGTATTACCACCTGGGGCTTATATACTTCATAAGAGGTGATCGTGGGGATTATTCGGCATATATGAAGGCAG